>JBAPWU010000517.1:0-3205 GCA_049283855.1 Kineosporiaceae bacterium | reverse complement strand
CTCCCCGCGGCGGTGCCGCCCACCGACCTGCTGCGCACCGCAACCGACTGGCAGGCCGCGGTCACCGAGTGCCGCCGCCTGCGCCTGCCCCTGCATCACGACCGCCCCAAGAACTGGGACGCACTCGGGGCCGTGGCGACGCTGCTGGCCGAGTGCGGTCGCGCGGCGCGGGTGCTCGATGCCGGCAGCGCCCGCTACTCCCCCGTGCTGCCGTGGCTGCGCCTGTACGGGCTGAGCGACCTGGTCGGGATCAATCTGGAGTTCACCGGGCGGACGACGCGCGACGGGGTGGTCTTCTCCTACGGCGACATCACCGCGACCGGCTTTCCCGCCGGCCGGTTCGATGCGGTCACCTGCATGAGCGTGATCGAGCACGGAGTGCCGGTGGAGGCCTTCCTTGCCGAGACGGCGCGGATCCTGGCCCCGGGTGGGGTCCTGGTCCTGTCCACCGACTACGACGCCCACCCACCGGACACCTCGGGCGTCGTCATGTACGGCCAGCCGGTGCACATCTTCTCCCCGGCCGAGATCCACCAGTTGGTGGCGACCGCGGCCCGGCACGACCTGCACCAGATCGGCGACCTCGCCCTCGACCACGCCGAGCGCCCGGTGCACTGGACCCGCACCGGGCTCGACTACACCTTCATCCGGCTGGCCTTCCGCCGCGGCGGATGACCACGCGGGGCTCAGGGAGTGCGGCGGCGCAGGGTGGCGGCGCCCAGGCCGACCAGGGCCACCACGAACGCCAGCACGATCGCCACGTCCCGCAGCACGTCCGCGGTGCCGTCGGCCTGGACCGTGATCGTCCGCATCGCGTCGACGGCGTAGGACAGCGGCAGGACGTCGGAGGCGTACTTGAGCACCTGCGGCAGGGACTCCCGGGGCACCAGCAGGCCGCAGAGCAGGAACTGCGGTAGCACGAAGGCCGGCAGGAACTGCACGGCCTGGAACTCGGTCGCCGCGAAGGCTGACAGAAACAGCCCCAGCGCCGTGCCGAGCAGGCAGTCCACGACGGCGACCACGATCAGCAGCCAGGCCGCCCCGGCCACGTCCAGCCCGAGCACGACGATGGCGAACGAGGCGACGATCACCGCCTGCACGGTGGCCACGACCCCGAACGCGAGGGCGTAGCCGGCCAGGAGATCGGCCTTGCCCAGCGGCATCGCCAGCAGCCGCTCGAGGGTGCCGGACTGGCGTTCGCGCAGGGTGGCGATGCTGGTCACCAGGAACATCACCAGGAACGGGAACAGGCCCAGCAGCGGGGCACCGATCCGGTCGAACACCGGGGTCTCGTTGTAGATCCAGGCCAGCAGGCCCATCAGCACGCACGGCGCGATGATCAACAGGGCCATGGTGCGGTGGTCGTGACGCAACTGGCGCAGCACGCGGGCCGAGGTGGCGGTGACCAGGCGCGGGCTCATCGGGAGACCTCCGGGTCGCGAGGGGCGCGGTGCCGGCCGTAGTGGTCGACGTGTTCGACCACCCGGCCCTCCGCCCGGTCGACCAGGGCCAGGAAGGCCTGCTCGACGTCGGGGGCACCGGTGCTGGCCAGCACGCCGTCCAGGGTGTCGTCGGCGAGCATCTGCCCGGCGCGCATCAGCAGCAGCCGGTCGCAGCGGACCGCTTCGTCCATCACGTGACTGGAGATGAGCAGGGTGGCCCCGTCGCCGGCCAGACGGCGGAAGATCGCCCACAGATCGCGGCGCAGCACCGGGTCCAGGCCCACGGTCGGCTCGTCCAGCACCAGCAGCTCGGGGGTTCCGACCAGGGCCGCGGCGAGGGAGACCCGCGAGACCTGGCCGCCGGACAGGTTCGCGACCGTGGACTCGCCGTGGTCGGTCAGGGCGACCAGCTCGAGCACCCGCGCGATCTCGTCGTCCAGGCCGCTCCGGGGCGTGCCCACGACGGAGGCGAAGTACCGGATGTTCTCGATGATAGTGAGGTCGGAGTAGATGCTCGGGTCCTGGGTCAGGTAGCCGATCCGGTGCCGCAGGGGGGCCGAGCCGGCGGGCAGGCCGAACACCTCGATCGTTCCGCCGGCGACCTGCTGGACGCCGACGATGGAGCGCATCAGGGTGCTCTTGCCGCATCCGCTGGGGCCGAGCAGGCCCACCACCTGGCCGCGCGGGATGTCCAGCGAGAGGCCGGGGATCACCGTGCGCTTGCCGCGCACAACCCGCAGGCCCTGGACGCGGATCACCGCGCCGGCGTCCGGCACGTTTTTCGTCATGCGATGAAAATAGACCGGGCGAGGACCCTCGGCAAGGCGCTACGCCGAGGTCATCGCCGCGGCCAGGTGCAGGCGGGCGAACGCCAGCGCCTCGGCCAGGTCGCTCTCCCGCTCGTCCCGGGTCCGGGACCGTCGGGTGTTCACCTCGACCACCACCGTGCCCGACCAGGACCGTTCGGCGAGCAGGCCGAGGACGGCGCCACAGGGCTGCCCGCCCCGGCCGGGGATCAGGTGCTCGTCCCGGGCCGAACCCGAGCCGTCGGCCAGGTGCAGATGGGCCAGACGGTCCCCGAGCACCTGGGCGAGCGCGAGACCGTCCTGGCCGGCCGTGGCCGCGTGGGACAGGTCGAGGGTGACGTGCGGGTAGGGCAGCTCGACCGGGTCCCAGCCCGGGGAGTAGGCGAGCATCTCCCGCTGGCGGGCCCGCCACGGGTACATGTTCTCCACCGCGAGGGTCACCCCCGTCCGCTCGCTCAGCGCGGCCAGGCCGTCCACGAACGCGGCCGCGTACTCCCGCTGCCAGCGGAACGGCGGGTGCACCACCACCGTGGTGGCACCCACCTCGCGGGCCAGCTCGCAGGACAGCTCCAGCTTCGTCCACGGCTCACGGCCCCAGACCCGTTGCGTGACAAGCAGAGTCGGCGCGTGAACGGCCAGGATCGGCACGTTATGGTACTCGGCCAGGCGGTACAGCGCCGCCGGGTTCTGGCTGACCGCATCGGTCCAGACCATCACCTCGATGCCGTCGTAGCCGAGCTCGGCGGCTAGGGCGAAGGCATCGGCGCAGCCCTGCGGGTAGACGGACGCCGTCGACAGCGCCACCTTCGCCGCCGGCACGCGGACGGCGGGCGAGACCACACGATGCGCGCGGGCGCCGTCCCCACCGGTCATGCCGACCAGGGTACGCACCTCATCCCGGCCGACAGCGCCCGCCCTGCCGGTGCGCGGTCCGGGCGGGCACGCCCTACCCTGAGC
>JBAPWU010000516.1:0-2876 GCA_049283855.1 Kineosporiaceae bacterium | reverse complement strand
ACCCGGCCCGTGCCGTCCGCCAGGTCGACCCGCTCCCCCGGCCGGGTGCGGCGCACGGTCGCGGCGTGCCGACCCTCGTCGCCGCCCAGCACCAGCTCGGCTCCCGCCGCGAGGCCGGCGAGCGGGGTGCCGACCAGGTACAGCGGTGTGGTCACCGCCCCGAGAACCGGTCGCGCAACTTGGAGAACACGCCCTGCTGGGCGGCGGCCAGACGCCCGGTCGGCCGTTCCTCGCCCCGCCGGGCGGCCAGCTCGCGCAGCAGCCGTTCCTGCTCCTCGTCCAGGCGGGTCGGGGTGAGCACCGACAGGTGCACGATCAGGTCTCCACGTCCGCTGCCGCGCAGATGGGTCACCCCGAGGCCGCGCAGGGTGGTCACCTCACCGGACTGGGTGCCGGCCTTGACGTCGATGCTCTCGACGCCGTCGAAGGTGTCGAGCTCGATCGAGGTGCCGAGGGCCGCCGCCGTCATCGGCAGCTCCACGGTGCAGTGGATGTCGTCGCCGCGTCGGGTGAACGTGGGGTGGGGGCGTTCGAGCACCTCCACATAGAGGTCACCCTGCGGGCCGCCGCCCGGGCCGACCTCGCCCTGGCCCGAATGCTGGATCCGGGTACCGGTGTCCACCCCGGCCGGGATTTTGATCTTGAGAGTGCGGCGGGTCCGGACCCGGCCCTCCCCCGAACACTCCAGACACGGTGAGGGGATGACCGTGCCGAAGCCGTGGCAGGCGGCGCAGACCTGCTGGGTCATCACCTGACCGAGGAACGACCGGGCCACGCGCTGGATCTGGCCCCGGCCCTTGCAGACCGAGCAGGTGCTCGGGTGGCTGCCGGGCTGGCAGCAGGAGCCCTCGCAGGAGGGGCAGACCACGGCGGTGTCCACCAGCAGCTCCCGCTCGCCGCCGAACACGGCGTCGGCGAGGTCGATCTCGACCCGGACCAGCGCGTCCTGGCCGCGGCGCTGGCGCGGCACCGGGCCGCGCGCCCCGCCGGCCGCCGCACCGAAGAAGGTCTCGAAGATGTCGCTGAACCCGAACCCGGGCCCGAACCCGCCGCCGCTGGCGGAGGGGTCACCGCCGAGGTCGTACATCTGACGCCGCTCGGGGTTGGACAGCACGTCGTAGGCCCGGCTGACCTCCTTGAACTGGTCCTCGGCCTGCGCCCCGGAGTTGACGTCCGGGTGCAGCTGGCGGGCCAGCTTGCGGTAGGCCTTCTTGATCTCCTCGGGAGTGGCGTCACGGGAGACGCCGAGGATCTCGTAGTAGTCGCTCACCGAACTCCGATGCGTCATTGGGCAAGGATCCTTGATACGTAGCGTGCCACCGCGCGGACGGCGGCGATCGTGGTCGGGTAGTCCATCCGGGTCGGGCCGAGCACGCCCAGCCGTGCGACGACCTCACCCCGGGAACCGTAGCCGCTGGCCACGACCGCGGTCTCCGCGAGTCCCTCGTGGGCGGTCTCCCGCCCGATCCGGACCCCGACGTCGCCGCTGTCGTCCGCCATCTCCGAGAGCAGCCGCAGCAGCACCACCTGCTCCTCGAGCGCCTCGAGCACCGGGGAGATGGTGCCGCCGAAGTCGGTGCCGGCCCGGGCCAGGTTCGCCGTGCCGGCCAGCACGATCCGCTCCTCGCGGTCGGCGGCGAGGCAGTCCTCGAGCGCGTCCAGGACGGTGCGCACCAGCGGGGCGTCGGCCGGCGGGAAGGAGTCCGGCAGCGTGGCCACGAGGGCGGCCACCTGGGTCAACCGGCGGCCCGAGGCCGCGGCGTTGATCCGGGCGCGGAGCTCGCCGAGCAGCATCTCGCTCGGGTCGAAGGCCACGTCGACCAGCCGCTGCTCGACCCGGCCGGTGTCGGTGATCAGTACCAGCAGCAGCCGCCGTCCGCCGAGGGGCACCAGCTCGACATGGCGCACCGTGGACCGGCTGAGCGAGGGGTACTGCACGACCGCGACCTGGCGGGTCAGCTGGGCGAGCAGCCGCACGGTCCGGTCCACCACGTCGTCCAGGTCGACGGCGCCGTCCAGCAGGGTCTGGATCGCCTTCTTCTCCGCGCTGGACAGGGGCTTGATCCCACTCAACCGGTCGACGAACAGGCGGTAGCCCTTGTCGGTGGGCACCCGCCCGGCGCTGGTGTGCGGCTGGGCGATGTAGCCGTCCTCCTCCAGAGCCGCCATGTCGTTGCGGATCGTCGCCGGGGAGACCCCCAGGCTGTGCCGCTCGACCAGGGCACGCGAGCCCACCGGTTCGCGGGTGTGGACGTAGTCCTCGACGATGGCGCGCAGCACGGCGAGCCGGCGGTCCTCGCTCAACGCACCTCCCGCGGGTGAGAACTCCGAGCGCCCGGCTGCACCCGATAGGTACTGGCACTCAGAACTGCTGAGTGCCAGTCTACGGTCACCGCCTCGGGTAGCGCCTGATCCGCGCGGCCGACGGGCCGCAGTCACGGGGCAAGCGGCGGCAATGACCGTGCCGGCGGTGGCCTCGCGTCAGCTCCCGGGGCGCCCTGCTGCTCATCCGGCCACCGCGCAGGCCGCCACGGACCTGACCCTCAGCTGACGTCGGTCTTGCCCACGCACGCCAAGATCTGGATCCCCCCATGGCGGGCCGGTGACTGGCACTCGCGTCGAGCGAGTGCCAGTCTACGTCGGGTGGGATCCCAGAACGTGGCCGCGGAGCCGGGACTCGTGGTCGAAGACGTCGAGACCGGCTGGTGCGGCGCCGTGATCCGCACCGAGAAGAGCGGCGGCATGCACCTGGTCGTGCTCGAGGACCGGCACGGGCGCACCCGCTCCTTCCCGCTCGGCCACGGGTTCTGGATCGACGGGCAGGCCGTGCACCTGGTCGCCCCGGCGGCCGCCGCCCCGGTGCGCGAGACCCGGAC
>JBAPWU010000515.1:0-2062 GCA_049283855.1 Kineosporiaceae bacterium | reverse complement strand
GTGCCGTCCAGCCCGGTCACCGGGAAGCTGGTCACCGAGCCGGAGACCGCCGCGGGGGCCGCCGCGGGCAGGCTCACGGTGGGCAGCATCACCAGCGCGGGCGCGACGGCGAGCGCCGACGTCGCCGCGGCCCAGGGCCGAATTCGTCCGATCACTGTCATTCCCCCGCTTTGGGCCGGTTCATTCGCGCCTACCCCACTCCGAAGTAGACGCTGCGTCAAGGACTCCTGCATTGCGTAGTCACACCAGCACCACAAGTTATCCGAGGAGTGGCGCACACCACTGGGGCGACACAGCGCACCCGAGTAGATTTCGCCCGTGGACAAAGTCGTTTCCAGCGCTGCCGAAGCGGTTGCCGACATCCCGGACGGCGCCTCGCTCGCCGTCGGTGGCTTCGGGATCTGCGGTATCCCCGCCGTCCTGATCCAGGCCATCCTCGCCAAGGGGGTCACCGATCTCGAGGTGATCTCGAACAACTGCGGGCTCGACAGCTGGGGCCTCGGCCTCCTGCTGGACGCGCGCCGCATCCGGCGGATGGTCGCCTCCTACGTCGGGGAGAACAAGGAGTTCGCCCGCCAGTACCTGTCCGGTGAGCTCGAGGTCGAGCTCACCCCGCAGGGCACGCTGGCCGAGCGGCTGCGAGCCGGCGGGTCGGGCATCCCCGCGTTCTACACCGCGACCGGTGTCGGGACCCAGGTCGCGGACGGCGGCCTTCCCTGGAAGTACGCCTCCGACGGGTCGATCGCGCTCGCCTCGCCGCCCAAGCAGACCGCTCAGTTCGACGTCGACGGCAGGTCGCGCACCTTCGTGCTGGAGCAGGCGATCCGGGCCGACTACGGGCTGGTCCGGGCCTGGGCGGGAGACCGCCACGGCAACCTCGTGTTCCGGCACGCCGCCCGCAACTTCAACCCGCTGGCGGGGATGAGCGGAAAGATCACGATCGCCGAGGTGGAGCACCTCGAGGAGCCCGGTGAGCTCGACCCCGACCAGATCCACCTGCCCGGGGTGTTCGTGCAGCGGGTCGTGCCGCTGTCGGTGGACCAGGCGCACGACAAGCGGATCGAGAAGCGCACCGTCCGGCCGCGCCCGCGCGACCTGTACGGCGCCGGTAGCGAAGGCCTCAGCTGAGCGGGTCATCCCGAAGGAGAAGACACTCATGGCACTGACCCGTGAACAGATGGCGGCGCGGGCCGCGGCCGAGCTGCACGACGGCTCCTACGTCAACCTGGGCATCGGGCTGCCGACCCTGGTGCCCAACTACGTGCCCAACGACGTCGAGCTGGTGCTGCAGTCCGAGAACGGCATCCTGGGCTTCGGCCCCTACCCCTACGAGGGCGACGAGGACCCCGACCTGATCAATGCCGGCAAGGAGACCGTGACCCTGCGCCACGGCGCCTCCTTCTTCGACTCGGCGACGTCGTTCGGCATGATCCGCGGCGGCAAGGTGGACGCCGCCATCCTCGGCGCGATGCAGGTCTCGGCCGACGGCGACATCGCGAACTGGATGATCCCCGGGAAGATGGTCAAGGGGATGGGCGGGGCGATGGACCTGGTGCACGGCGCCAAGCAGGTGCTGGTGCTGATGGAGCACGTGGCCCGCGACGGCACGCACAAGGTCGTCGCCGAGTGCGATCTGCCGCTGACCGGCAAGGCCGTGGTGAACCGGATCATCACCGATCTGGCCGTGATCGACGTGACCGATGACGGCCTGGTGCTGCGCGAGCGGGCCCCCGGGGTCAGCGTCGAGGAGATCGTGGCCGCCACCGGTGCACCGCTGGCCGTCGACGGTGACATCCCCGAGATGGTCCTGGCGGAGGTCTGACGCTCCGACTCCCGAGGTCGTGGAGGGTTCTGCACCGTCTGTGTGCATCAACCCTCCACAACCCACCCCCGCCGGCGAGCGGGTGGGCGCTCAGCGGGTGGGCAGGGTCACCGTGCTCACCCAGGCACTGGGCAGGCCCAGCCGGGAGCGGAAGGTCTCACCCTTGACCGTGCGCACCAGCCCGGCACCGGAGGTCGCGGTCACGGCGGTGGCGGCGCCCGCGCCGTCGCGCGCCGTGAC
>JBAPWU010000514.1:0-2096 GCA_049283855.1 Kineosporiaceae bacterium | reverse complement strand
CAGCACGAGCGCGACCGCCGAGCGGTCGGACAGAACGGGGTCGACGCGGGTGGGCAGCTCCTTGCCTCCCGCGAGTGCTGTGACCGCGACCGGACGCTTCGACCGTGGCGCCATCAGCACCAGCGAGATCTCGCGATCGGACACCGACCGGACGGCGAGCACCTCGATGCCCCGGTCCGGGGTCGTGGCTGCCGCCGCCGGCGGGGCCGCGGGCAGGGTCACCGCGCAGACCAGGGTGAGGAGCCAGCTCAGCCGCATCGGCGCTCAGCCCGGAACCGCAGTGACGAGGACGTTGTCCCGGTAGTGACCGGTCGCCGGGTCGAACACACCCCCGCAGGTGATCAGCAGCAGGGAGGCCTGCAGGGTCGGCGCATAGACGTCGTCCGCGGGGAAGTGGTCCTTGGGGACCTGGCGGCGGGACGTGACCCGGAAGGTCGCGGTGGTGCCGTCCTGACGGTCGACCCGGACGGCGGCGCCGATCCGCAGCCGCGGCAGCGCGTGGAACACGGCGGGTCCCGTGCGCGAGTCGACGTGGCCGACGATCACCGATGGCCCGCTCTGGCCCGGGCGCGGTCCCCCCTCGTACCACCCGGCGACGTCCCACTCCTTCGGCGCGTCGATCCAGCCCTGCGCCGTCAGCCCGAGCCGCGTGAGCGGGGTGTCGACGCCGGCCTCGGGGATGCGCAGTCGCACGGGGAGCGCGAGCCCGTCGTAGCGACGCACCGAGGTGAACTGCTGGATCGAGGACGAGCTGACCGTCGCCCGGGGGGAGGCGGATGCCGGCGCCGCGGGCGGGGTCGGAGCGCCCTGCGCATGCGTGTCAGTGCCGGCGCAACCGCCGATAGCCGTTGCGACCAGGACGATCACGACGGCGCGGACGACGGTCATGCGCGCCTCACTGAACCGCGGCGGCCCTCGCAGTGCCGCCACCACCGGTCTGCGACCCGCCGCGCGGCAGCCGCGCCGCCACCGTCGTGCCGATCCCGTCGGCCAGGCGCCCGGAGAGCGTGAACATGGCGCCCTGGATCTGCGCGCTCAGCGTGTACGCCTGCTCGAACGACGCGGCGCTGTAGGCGTCGATCTCGGCGAGCAGCCTCCCGTCGTGCTCGGCGAGGGCCTGCACGAGCGCCGGCGCGGCCAGGCGATTCGAGGTGGCTGCGCCGAGGAAGCCGGCGAGCGAGTCCTGGAACAAGCGCAGAGCCGCCCTCGCTCGCTCCTGGCCTGCGGTGTCACGGCGGACGGCGGCGGTGTTGTAGGCGGCCAGTTGATCGATCTGGTCGGCCCAGAGCGACTGGAAGCGTTGTGCCGCGGGCCCGCCGAAGAGGGCGTCGATCGCCGAGGTCAGGTCGGTCGTGTTGCCGTTGAGCGCCTCCCCCATCGCAGCGAAGTCGTCCGGAGCTCCCGCGGCCGACCGGGTCATCGCCATGACCAGAGCCGCGTGCTCCCCGAGCAGCCCGGTCAGCGCCGACCGCAGCCGCACGGACGGCGTGTCGAGTGCCCGAGTCACCGTGGAGGGCATCAGCGCGCGGGCCAGGGTCGCGCCGAAGTCGTAGCTGTGGGCGTACGAGTCCCGGTAACCCTGTGCGGCCGAGGCGTACCGGCCCGCGGCATAGGCGTCCGCGTTCGCGAGCAGATGCTGCGCGTGATCATGGACGGCGACCCGCGCCAGCCGGCGGTCCAGCCGTCCACCCGAATGGTCGACGAAGAACTCGGCGAGCTCCCCCTCGTACTCGATGGACTCCTCGCGCGCGTCCTCGCGCACGGCCGGGTCATGGATCGAATGGCCGCGCGCGTAGTCGAACAGGGAAAGGATGTGCTCTGCCCACATCTCCGTGAACTGTTTTTGGGCGGGCGCGTCGACGAAGGGCTGCACCACCCGGGCCATCGCCTCGGTGTTCTGCCCGAGCGCCGCGTTCGCGGCCTGGGCGAGGTCGGCGTCGCCGCGAATCCGGGCCTGCATCATGTCGGAGGCGAGCACGGAGTGCTGGCCCATGAGCGCCTCCAGCAGCAGCGCCGGGTCAGCGGGGCTCGCGGGAGGCGCCGGCTGCCCGGCGGCTGAGCTCGCGTCGATCCCGGCCGCCCCGCCGGCACTGGTG
>JBAPWU010000513.1:0-5415 GCA_049283855.1 Kineosporiaceae bacterium | reverse complement strand
CACCAGCGCCGCCCGCTCGGCACGCTCTCCCGCCGTCGTGGCCGGCCCGGCGGTGATCCGGGCGTCGGCCTCAAGCAGCAGGACGGCGGCGATCCGCACCCCGGGCTCCGCGGCCGGGTCGCTCCGGCGCTGCGACCACTGGGTGAGGCCGACCGCCAGCAGGACCATGAGCGAGGCCGCGACGGCACCCCTGGACACCTTCGGCGTGGTCACGTTCGGATTCTGCCCCCAACTCGCGGGTCTCGACCCTTGACCTGCGGGGGCGCCTTTGGCCACGGTGTTCACAGGTAGGCGTCGCAGCGGTGAACTCCGCTTGAACGCCCCGCTACGAAGACCGGCCTCCACCACCGGTCGACACGCGGTTTGGGCACTTTGTCGTTCATGTCAGTCACTCCGTGCAGCGAAGGACGGCCCGATGTCGACATTGGTGGTACTCACGGTCATCGCCGTGGCCTTCGTCATCGTGTTCGACTACACCAACGGGTTCCACGACGCCGCGAACATCATCGCCACGGTGATCGCCTCCCGGGCGATGACCCCGGTTCAGGCGGTGATCATCGTGGGGGTCTTCGAGTTCCTCGGTCCGGTCCTGGGCGGCACCGCGGTGGCGAACACGATCGGCAAGTTCGTCGAGGTCGGCGATCTCGACGCGACCAAGGCCATGGTCGTGATCTTCAGCGGGATCATCGGTGCCATCGTGTGGAACCTGGGCACCTGGTGGTTCGGCATTCCCTCCTCCTCCTCGCACGCCCTGGTCGGCGGTCTGGTCGGCGCGGTCGTGCTCGCCGCCGGCGCCGACCACGTGTTGTGGGGCTTCTCCGAACTCGTCCAGCACGGTCACCTGACCGGGGTCACCAAAGTGCTGGCCGGGCTGATCCTCTCGCCGGTGATCGGGTTCTGGATGGGGTTCCTGATCCACCGACTGATGGGCCGCCTGCTGCAAGGCGCCCGCCCCAGCGCCAACACGTACCTGCGCCGGGTGCAGTTCCTCACCTCGGCCGGGCTGGCCTTCTCGCACGGGGCCAACGATGCCCAGAAGAGCATGGGCATCATCACCCTGCTCCTGGTGCTCGGCGGCCATCTGAGCACGTTCGCCGTGCCGTTCTGGGTGATCGTCACCTGCGCCAGCGCGATCACCCTCGGCATCCTGTCCGGTGGCTGGCGGATCGTGCGCACCGTCGGGTTCGGGATCTACAAGGTGCGCCCGCTGCACGCCCTGGACGCCCAGTTGACCTCCGCCACGGTGATCCTGACCGCCTCGGCCCTGGGCGCCCCGGTCTCCACCACCCACGTGGTCAGCTCCTCGATCATGGGCATCGGCTCGTCCGAGCGGCCCAAGGCGGTGCGCTGGTCGAAGGCGTTCGAGATCGTCAGCACCTGGCTGATCACCATCCCCGGCGCCGCGACCGTCGCGATCATCGCCTACCTGATCAGCAGCATCTTCCTCTGAGTTGCCCGAAGTCGTCCGAGGTTCGGCTCCCCTTCTGCAGGAGGTCACCATGTCCGAAGGCTCCAACTCCGTCCTGGGACGGGTGGTCGGCCGGGTCTTCCCCCGGATGCCCGACTTCTTCTCGCTGCTCAACGAGCAGTGCGACCTCGCGGTGCAGGCGGGCGAGGCCCTGGTCGCGTTCATGCAGAGCGGCGACGAGGCGCTGGCCCTGAAGGTGCGCGAACTCGAGCACGAGGCGGACACCGTCAAGGACCGCAACATGGACGTGCTGAACAGGGCGTTCTCCACGCCGATGGACCGCGAGGAGCTCTACCGCGCGATCAGCACCATCGACCACATCATCAACTACGCCAAGACGACGGTGCGCGAGATGGAGGCCCTCGGCGTCGCCCCGGACACCCACACCGCCGAGATCGCCGGGCATCTGCTGGACGGCGCCAAGGCGCTGCAGCAGGGCTACCGGTTGCTGTCGACCGACCCCGCGGCGGCCGAGGCCAGCGCCGCGGCGGCCCGCAAGGCCGAGCGCAACACCGAGAAGGCCTACCGGCGCGCGCTGGCCGACCTGTTCGACGTGGAGGCCGACGTGGCCCGGCTGGAGGCGGCCGGCGGGCCGACCGGGGGCAAGGCCCTGATCACCGTGATGGACGTGATGAAGAAGCGCGAGGTCTACCGGCACCTGTCCAACGCCGCGGACCGGGTCGCCCGGGCCGGCGAGGTGCTGCACGACATCGTGGTCAAGATGGTCTGACCCGCCCGCAGGGGTCCCTCGCCGACGATCACTCCCACTCGATCGTGCCCGGGGGCTTGCTGGTGACGTCGAGGACCACCCGGTTGACCTCGGCCACCTCGTTGGTGATCCGGGTCGAGATCCTGGCCAGCACGTCGTAGGGCAGCCGGGTCCAGTCGGCCGTCATGGCGTCCTCACTGGACACCGGACGGAGCACCACCGGATGCCCGTAGGTGCGCCCGTCCCCCTGCACTCCAACGGATCTCACGTCGGCCAGGAGCACCACCGGGCACTGCCAGATCTCCCGGTCCAGCCCCGCCGCGGTGAGTTCCTCGCGGGCGATCGCGTCAGCGTGTCGCAGGGTGTCGAGCCGGCCCCGGGTGACCTCGCCGATGATCCGGATCCCCAGACCGGGGCCGGGGAACGGCTGCCGCTGCACGATCTCCTCGGGCAGACCGAGTTGTGCGCCGACGGCGCGCACCTCGTCCTTGAACAGGGTGCGCAGCGGCTCGACCAGGTCGAAGTCGAGGTCGTCGGGGAGGCCGCCGACGTTGTGATGACTCTTGATGTTGGCCGCACCCTCGCCGCCGCCGGACTCCACGACGTCCGGGTAGAGCGTGCCCTGGACCAGGAACCTCACCTGTTCACCGTGCGCACCGGCGTCGGCGACCACCTCGCGGGCGGCCTGCTCGAACACCCGGATGAACTCCCGGCCGATCGCCTTGCGCTTGGTCTCCGGGTCGGTGATACCGGCCAGGGCGTCCAGGAAGCGCTGCTGGGCGTCGACCACCGTCAGGCGGACGCCGGTGGCGGCGACGAAGTCCCGCTCCACCTGCTCGGCCTCCCCCGCCCGGAGCAGGCCGTGGTCGACGAAGACACAGGTCAGCGCCTCACCGACGGCGCGCTGGACCAGCGCGGCGGCCACCGCCGAGTCGACTCCTCCGGACAGGCCGCAGATCACCCGGCCGGTCCCGACCTGCTCGCGGATCCGGTCCACCTGTTCCTCGATCACGTTCCCGGTGGTCCAGTCCGGCACGATCCCGGCGCCGCGGGTGAGGAAGTTGACCAGCACGTCCTGCCCGTGGGCGGAGTGCTTGACCTCGGGGTGCCACTGCAGCCCGTAGAGCCGGCGCGCGTCGTCCTCGAAGGCCGCGACCGGGACCACGGCGGTACCGGCCACGACCGTGAACCCCTCCGGGGCGCGGACCACGCTGTCGCCGTGGCTCATCCAGACCGACTGCTCCTCGGGCTGGCCTGCCAGCAGGGTCGAGCCGTCGGGGCGGGCCAGCACGGCGGTGCCGCCGTACTCCCGGGCCCCGGTGTGGGCGACCTCGCCGCCGAGCGCGCGGGCCATCGCCTGGAAGCCGTAGCAGATGCCCAGCACCGGCACCCCGGCGTCGAACAGCGCCGGGTCGACCTGCGGCGCGCCCTCGGCGTAGACGCTGGCCGGGCCGCCGGAGAGGATCACCGCGGCCGGCTTGCGGTCGAGCATCGCCGACACGCTCATGGTGTGCGGGACGATCTCGGAGTACACCTTCGCCTCGCGCACCCGGCGGGCGATCAGCTGGGCGTACTGGGCACCGAAGTCGACGACGAGGACGCTCTGGTGGGTGGGGCTCACCCGGCGAGCCTAACCGGCGAGCGGCACCGGCTCGGCGATCAGGGGCTGCACCCGGTGCCGCACCCAGCGCTCGGCGACGAAGGACATGAACGGGACGGTGCCGGCGAGGACCACTCCCACCATCCGGACGAACGGCAGCCGCCGGTCGGTGCGGAACCACAGGTCCACCGTGACCAGCACGTAGGCCAGGTAGAGCCAGCCGTGCACGATCGCCAGCCAGGAACCCAGATGGGCCGTGTCCAGCACGTACTTGAGCACGATGTTCGTGGTGAGCAGGAGCAGGAACACGCCGGTGGCGTAGGCGAGGACCCGGTAGCGGGTCAGGGCGGCCGTCATGCGCCCATCATGCTCCTGCGCCCGATCCGGCGGACTGCCGGGTCACGGTGCCCCGGTGGTCGTCCCGGACCAGCCGCCACCACAGGAAGATCCCGAACGCGGCGAACAGCCACCACTGCAGGGCATACGACAGGTTCTGCAGGGCCAGCTGGCCGCTGCCGGACGCCGGTGGCACCGCCGTCAGCTCCCCGCCCCGGCCGGACGGCGCCGGGTCGGTCAGCACGAGGTAGCCGGTGAACAGCGGGGTCGGCCAGCGTTCGATCAGCTCGACCGGATCGATCCGGTCGAGCTGACCCTGCGGCAGGCCGGAGCCCGCCCCTGGTTCGCGGTCGATCCCCGGCTCTCCGGGGCGCAGCACCCCGCCGATCCGCACCGTCCGTGACGCCGGGGGCAGGGTCTGCGCGCTGGCGACGGCCCGCTCCAGGGAATCGGTCCAGCCCCGCACCACCGCGATCCCGGAGCCGTCGGCCAGCCGGAACGGGGTGAGCACCCAGTACCCGCTCGCGCCGTCCCGCCACCGGTCGGCGACGACCAGCTGCCGGGCACCGTCCCAGGTCCCCTCGACGGTGACCGGGCGGTCGGCGGCCTCGGCCGGGAACAGCTGCTGCGGCCCGAGCAGGCTGGTCAGTTCCACCACGGGGACGGCGAGCCGCGCCGCCTGGGCATCGCTGCCCTGGTCACGGGCGCGGCCGAGCTGCCACGTGCCCAGCCAGGCCATCCCGGTCGCCAGCAGGAGGACCAGCACGAGCAGGGCCAGCCAGCGGGGCCTGAGCGCGGTACGCCACACGCCTCCACCGTAGTCACCCGGCCGGGCCCCGGCTGCGCCCGGATGCAGTCGCCTGCGCTCAGGTGCGCTCAGGTGCGCTCAGGTGCGCTCAGGTGCGCTCAGGCCGGTTCGGCCAGGCCCACCGTCCCGCGGCGCCGGAAGCCGGCCCGGTGGTAGATCCGGGCAGCCTCCTCGTCGGCTGCGGACAGGAACACGGTGCCCATTCCCCGCTCGCGCGCCCGCCGGGCCAGCGTCACCGTGACCGCCACGGCCAGACCGCGCTGCCGCGCCGTGGGCAGGGTGGCGATCCCGACCAGCTCGGCGATCCCCCGGGCATGCTGCAGCCCGCCGGTGGCGAGCACCCCCGGCAGCGTGGGGACGGCGTCCAGGTGGGCCACGGCCTGCTCACCGCGACCGGACCGGATCGCCTCGGCCAGCTGGTCCACCTGGTCGGGGTCGATCCGGGCCGCCTCCGCCTCCCGTTCGGCGGGACCCGCCCCTGCCGCGGCGTGCCC
>JBAPWU010000512.1:0-2233 GCA_049283855.1 Kineosporiaceae bacterium | reverse complement strand
CACCCGGCCAGCCCCGATCACGCCCACGCCGAGGCGCCCCGGCCGGTCGGCCGGGGTGGCGGGCACTCGTCCCGATATCGGGTCGGTCACGATGTGCTCACGGTCCACTGTGTGACTCGGCGGAACCATCCGTGCTCATACCCGGCGACGTTAGCCTGACCGGCGTGGGACGACATGACCGCATCGCGCAGCTCGCCGACCTCAGGGCCCCGTCCGACGGTCCGGCCCTGGAGGTCGCCGACCTGGCCACCGGATACGGGCGCACGGTGCGGGCGATGCTCGCCGAGGCGGTCGGACCGGTCCACATCCACGCGGTCGACACCGCATCCACGCTGGACGACGACGTGCTCGGCGACGAGCGGGTCCGTTCGGTGATCACCGATCTGGACCAGCCCCTGCCGTTCCCCGACGCCGGCCTCGACCGGGTGATCTCGGTCAACGTGGCCGAGCACGTGGCCGACCCGCTGGCCCATCTCGAGGAGTGCTACCGGGTGCTCCGCCCCGGCGGGCTGCTGGTGCTGGCTCACAGCGACTGGGACACCACCCTGTTCGCCGGCGATGACGACACGCTCACCCGGGTCCTGGTGGACCGCTTCGTCTCCAAGGTTCCCGAGTTCGCCGAGCGGGCCGACGGGTTCATGGGGCGCAAGCTGCTCGGCCTGGCCCGGTCCACCCCGTTCGAACTCGAGACCGTCGAGACCTGGGCCGACACCCATCGCCGCTTCGACGACGACTCGGTGGGGTGGAAGGTGGCCCGCGGCGTGCTGGCCGCAGCCGCGGACGACGCCCAGCTCGCCGCGCAGGCCGCGGCCTGGGTGGCCGGCTTGCGCAAACTCGCCGAGGACGGCCGCTTCCTGTTCACGGTCACCGACGTCGCCCTGGTCCTGCGCCGCCCCGCCTGATCGCCGTCAGATCGAGGATCTCCCCCACCCTGCGGGTGACATCCTCGATCTCGCGCTGATCATGGGGCCTGAGTCAGCCACCGGCGGGAACCGGCCAGGTCGGCCAGCACCTCGGGGATCGGGTCCACCCCGATCCCGGGGCCGGTGGGCACCGCCAGGGTGCCGTCGTCCAGCTCGAACGGAGCGGTCACGTCCTGGGCGTAGTAGCGCCGCGAGGCCGAGGTGTCCCCGGGCAGGGTGAAGTTCGCCATCGCGGCCAGGGCCAGGTTCGCCGCCCGGCCGATCCCGGTCTCCAGCATGCCGCCGCACCACACCGGCACCCCGGCCGCGGCGCAGACGTCGTGGATCCGGCGCGCCTCCAGGTAGCCGCCCACCCGGCCCGGCTTGATGTTCACGATGCTGCAGGCGCCCAGGGCGATCGCGTCCGCCGCGGCACGGGCCGAGACGATCGATTCGTCCAGGCAGACCGGGGTGCGGATAACCCGCGCCAGCGCCGCGTGGCCGAGGAGGTCCTCCTCGTCCAGGGGCTGTTCGATCAGCAGCAGGTCGAAGGGATCCAGCCGGGCCAGATGCGTGGTGTCCGAACGGGCATAGGCGGTGTTGGCATCGACCTGCAGCATCAGCTCGTCCCCGAACCGCTCGCGGACGGCGCGCACCGGCTCGACGTCCCAGCCGGGCTCGATCTTCAGCTTGATCCGCAGATAGCCCTCGGCCAGATAGCCCGCGACCGCGTCGAGCAGCTCGGGGACCGAGTCCATGATCCCGACCGAGACGCCGCACGGCACCCGGTCGTGGACGGCCCCCAGATGGCGCGCCAGCGAGATGCCGTGCGCACGCAACCAGGCGTCCAGAACGGCCGTCTCCAGTGCCGCCTTGGCCATCCGGTGACCCTTGACCCGGTGCAGGGCCGGGGCGACGGCGTCCGGGTGCAGGTCCGGCACCGCGGCCACCGCGGGCACCAGGTAGCGCTCGAGCACGTCGACGCTGCCGGCCACGTACTCGCTGGAGTAGTAAGGGTCGTCGCCGCTGACGCACTCGGCCCACCCCTCGATCTCAGCGCCGTCCGTGGCCCGGACCACCGCGCGCAGCAGCAGCACGTCGCGGGCGTGCTCGGTGCCGAAGGAGGTGCGGAACGGCGACACCAGGGGCATCGCCACCCGGATCGCCTCCACGCCGAGGAGCTTCACCCTTCCTCCCCGTCCGATTCCCCGTCCGATTCCCCGTCCGATTCCCTGGCCGGGTCCTCGGCGGGCTCGAGGACGTAGTAGCCGTCCCGGGTCATGCCGGTGATCCGCGCCCCCTGCGTCATCGCCGGCAGCAGTGCCTCGCGC
>JBAPWU010000511.1:0-2286 GCA_049283855.1 Kineosporiaceae bacterium | reverse complement strand
GCGCTGGAACCGCAGCCGATGTATCTTCGCCGCCCGGATGCCTCGCCGCCCGGTGTGCGCAAGCGCGTGCTCGGATGACGATCCGGTTGGTCAGGATGCGGTGGTGGCACATCGAGGCCGCCGCCGCGCTGGACGCCGAGTTGTTCGGGCCCACGGCGTGGAGCGCCGAGACCTTCTGGTCGGAGCTGGCCAGGCCCCGGACCCGCTGGTACACGGCGGCTCTGGACGGGGAGGTTCTCACCGGCTACGCCGGGGTGATGCTGACCGACCATCAGGCGGATGTGCAGACCGTCGCGGTCGCGCCGGCGGCGCACCGGCAGGGGCTCGGCAGCCGGCTGCTGGAGGCCCTGCTGGCTGAGGCCGCGGACCGGGGGGCCGCCTCGGTGCTGCTCGAGGTCCGGGCCGACAACGCCGCCGCGATCGCGCTCTACGCGGGGCACGGCTTCGAGCGGATCGCGGTCCGGCGCGGCTACTACCAACCCGGGGGCCACGACGCCCACATCATGGAGAGGACCGTGCGACGGTGAACCAGCCACTGGTCCTGGGGATCGAGACCTCGTGCGACGAGACCGGAGTCGGCCTGGTCCGGGGCGGCCGCCTGCTGGTCGACGCGATCGCGAGCTCGGTGGAGGAGCATGCCCGGTTCGGTGGGGTGGTGCCGGAGGTCGCCAGCCGGGCGCACCTGGAGGCGATGGTGCCCACCATCGAACGGGCCTGCGCCGAGGCCGGGGTACGGCTGGGCGACGTCGATGCGGTCGCGGTCACCTCGGGGCCGGGGCTGGCCGGGGCGCTGACGGTGGGGGTGGCGGCGGCCAAGGCCCTCGCGCTCGGGCTGGGGGTGCCGCTGTACGGGGTCAACCACCTGGCGGCCCACATCGCCGTCGACACGCTCGAGCACGGCCCGCTGCCGCAGCCGTTGATGGCCCTGCTGGTGTCCGGGGGGCATTCCTCGCTGCTGCTGGTGCCGGACGTCACCGCGCAGATCACCCCGCTGGGCCGCACCATCGACGACGCTGCGGGGGAGGCCTTCGACAAGGTGGCCCGGCTGCTCGGGCTTCCCTTCCCGGGCGGTCCGCACATCGACCGGATGGCCGCCTCGGCCGGCCCGGACGCCGCAGACGCGATCGCCTTCCCTCGGGGCCTGACCTCGGGCCGGGACATGGAGCGGCACCGGTACGACGTCTCCTTCTCCGGGCTGAAGACGGCGGTGGCGCGCTGGGTCGAACACCGCGAGGACGCCGGTCGCCCGGTGCCGGTGGCCCAGGTCGCGGCGTCCTTCCAGGAGGCCGTGGTGGACGTGCTGACCCGCAAGGCGCTGCTCGCCTGCCGCGAGCAGGGCGTGGACACGTTGCTGATCGGCGGTGGGGTGGCGGCGAACTCGCGGCTGCGCGCGCTCGCCCAGGAGCGGTGCGACGGGGCGGGGGTCACCCTGCGGGTGCCGCGCCCGGCGCTGTGCACCGACAACGGGGCGATGGTCGCGGCCCTGGGGTCGCTGATGGTCGCCGCGCGCCGGACGCCGTCCGAGCTGGGCCTGCCGGTGGACTCCTCGATGCCGGTGACGCTGGTTCAGGCCTGACCCGACCCGGACGACCAACGCCCATACCCTGATAAGGAACTCGCCGAGGCCAAGGCCGAGATGGCGGCTGCGGACGCGGCGATCGTTCGGCGAGCCAACGAGTCCCGGGGCGGGGCGTCGGCCGGAGCGGTCGCGTGAATGCCCCCCACATCTACGACACGGGGGCGCTGATCGCCGCGGAGCGGCACGACCGCCGGCTCGCCGTGCGACATGCGCTCGGGATCCAGGAGAAGCGCAGGCTGATCATCCCAGCGCCCGTTCTGGCCCAGGCGTGGCGTGACGGCGGTCGGCAGGTATCGCTGGCGCGGTTCGTGGCCACGTGCGAGGTGGCCACGCTCGACGAGGTGATGGCCAAGGAGACGGGTGTGCTGCTCGGCCGGTCGGCCACTCGAGACGTCGTGGATGCGGCCGTGGTGGCACTCGCGCTCGCGCTCGATGGTGTGATCTTCACCAGTGACCCGGACGACATCTCTCAGCTGTGCACGTTCGCCGACGTGCACCGCCCGGCGCTGATCCGCGTCTGAGCGGTTCCCTCGGCCAGAATGGTGCCCGTGCTGGGCATCGTGATCCTGGTCGGGGCCGCGGTGCTGCTCACCGTGGGTGCGGAGCTGTTCGTCGAGAACGTCGAGGGAGCCGCGCGCCGCCTCGGGCTGACCGTGCTCGCGGTCGGCATCCTGCTCGCCGGCGCCGAGCCCGAGGAGGCCCTGACC
>JBAPWU010000510.1:0-3497 GCA_049283855.1 Kineosporiaceae bacterium | reverse complement strand
GCCTCGGCCGCGGGCGGGGCCGCGGGTGGCGTGGTCACCGCGCTGAGCGAGATCCCGCTCGGCGGCGCAGTGGTCAAGGAGATCGGCGGCAAGAAGGTCGTGCTCGCCCAGCCGGAGGCCGGGAAGGTGGTCGCCTTCGACGCGGCCTGCACCCACAAGGGCTGCCCCGTCGCCGCCGCGGGCAAGCAGCTCACGTGCAGCTGCCACGGCTCGGCCTTCAACTCCACCACCGGCGCCGTCGAGAAGGGCCCCGCGACCCAGCCGCTGGCCTCACTGAAGGTCTCCGTCTCGGCCAGCGGCGTCACCCTGGCCTGAGACCCGACGGCTGTCTTCCGTTCCGCCGCGGCCTCGCCCGATCGGCCGACATCCCGGTCGGCTCATCGGCTGGTCTTGCCCCTGCACACCCCCTGACTGCTCATAGCGCCCCGCGGTGGGACCGACGATGGGTGGGAGTCCACCAGGAGGTAGTTCAGGCATGTATGCCATCGGCGAGCGCGAGCTCGGGGCAAGTGATCTGTTGCACGAGAAGCTGAGCACCAGCAGGGTCGGGCAGCGCTGGGAGCGCATCG
This sequence comes from Kineosporiaceae bacterium, assembly GCA_049283855.1. Taxonomy (GTDB): domain Bacteria; phylum Actinomycetota; class Actinomycetes; order Actinomycetales; family Kineosporiaceae; genus JADJPO01. Next base: position 2,928 of record JBAPWU010000510.1, on the reverse strand, counting down.
TGCTCACTCACGTCCGCGAGGTGGACGCGCTGATGGCGGTCCATCCCGACCTGCGCCGCCATGTCGGCGAGGCCCTCACCCGGCTCGCCGGCGCGGGCACGACCCGGCTCGACGACGCGGTCATCGGGACCGCGACCGTGGTGCTCGACGACCTGAACCGGCTCGGCGGGTTCGAGCTCAAGTGCGCCGCGGTCACGCTGCGCGAGGAACTGGCGATGGCCCGCGGCCTCAGTCTGGACGACGTCCTCGCCGGGTGAACCGGGAGGGGAGCCGAGGCGGCACGGGCTACGAGCTGCGGTCCAGGCAGGCCAGCAACGGCGCCGGGATCTCGCGCTTGCCGGAGCCGTCGTCGGCGACCACGACGTAGACCGTCCTGCCCCGGCACAGGCACGCGCCGTCGCGGAGCACCTCGAAGCCGAGGGTGAAGCTGGTGCGCCCGACGGCGAGCACGTCGACCGCGATCACGGCGGAGTGGCCGTAGGACAGCCCGTCCGACCAGTCGAGCTCGGTGTGCACCAGCGACACGTCGTACCCGTCGGCGAGCAGCTGCGGGTAGGGCAGGCCGCGGGAGCTCAGGAAGCCGGCCAGGGCATCGTCGAAGTAGGCGAGGTACCACATGTTGAACACCACGCCCTGGCGGTCGACCTCCAGGTAGCGCGGGCTCAGCGGGTGCTCGTACCGGCTCATCGTGCCCTCCGGCGGGGTCGGGGCCAGCGGCCGCCCGTGACGTCACCGATCCTGTCCATGTGCGCTCCTCGACCCCTCAGTTCCGCGCGAACTGTAGCCGTCGCGGGCCGCTGGTAGCGTCCACCCATCGTGAACGTGAGTGACGCGGACCGCTGGCGGGCCTCCCGGCTCAGGGACGACGAGGGTCTGCGCCTGGTGGTCGCCGACCTGCACAACCACTCCCTGTACTCCGACGGCGCCGGCGATCCCGAGCGGGCCTTCGCCCAGATCCGCGCCGCCGGGCTCGACGTCGCGGCGCTGACCGACCACAGCTCCATCCCGGTCGAGTCGGTGGGTGGGCTGAGCCTGGCTCACTACCCGCACGACGAGGCGCTGGCCCTGGGCCGGATGCCTCCCCACAGCATCGATGAGGACACCTGGCGGCGCACCGGGGACCTCGCCGACGCCCACGACGTGCCCGGGGAGTTCACCGCCCTGCGCGGCTTCGAGTGGACGGAGCCCTGGCTGGGCCACGTCAACGTGTGGTTCAGCCGGACCTGGGTGCCGGTGACCTCGCCCGGCTCGATGTCCGGCCTGTTCACCTTCCTGGAGCAGGCCGAGCCGACCGCCCTGTACGGCTACAACCACCCCGGGCGCGAGCCGGGGGAGCTGGGCGGGTTCCGCCGTCCTGAGGGCGCCGTGCCCGAGCGCATGGTGGCCCTGGAGGCGTTCAACCGTCGCGACGACTACCTGTTCCAGACCCGGACGGGCACCCGGTTCTCCCCGCTCGTGGACTGCCTGGACGCCGGGTGGCGTCCGGGGCTGGTCGGGTCCAGCGACGAGCACGGCCGCAGCTACGGCCTGACCGGCAAGGGACGCACCGGCCTGTGGGTGCGCTCCCTGAGCCGGGAAGGTGTCCGCGAGGCCCTGACGGCGCGGCGTGCGTTCGCGACCCGCGAGATCGGGCTGCGGCTCGACGCCCGCCTGTCCGGGGTCCGCGGCGGCGGGCACCTCGGTGAGACCGGCCGGCACGAGCTCGCCGTCGACCTCGCCTGCCCCGGCCTGGACGGCCGCGACGTGGAGCTGCAACTGCTCACCGGGGACGACGGGGAGGTGGTCGTCCTCGACCTGCTCCGCGACCGGTGCGGCGAGGTGGTGCGCCACCTCGTGGACGTCCCCGCGGGGACGCGATGGCTGGCGCTCCGGGTGGCCGACCCGGCTCGGCCCTACGGCAGCTCCGTCGGCGAGCCCGGCCCACGCGACCACCCGTGCGCCAACTGGGCGCTGGCCTATGCCAGCCCCTGGTACCTCGGGGCCTGACTCAGTCGGCGTCGACCACCAGGGTGATCTCGGGCCCGGCCAGGGCCTTGCTGACCGGGCAGGTCGCCTTGGCCTGTTCGGCCAGCTCGGCGAAGGTGGCCGGCTCGATGCCCTCGGCGCGGCCCCGTACCGTCAAGGTGATCGCCGGGATGCGGAAGCCGCCGGCCGGGTCGGGCGCGAGCGAGACGTCGGCCCGCACGGTGAGCCGCGGGTCGCTCCCCCCGGCGTTGCCGAGCAGCCCCGAGAACTGCATCGCGAAGCACGAGCTGTGCGCGGCCGCGATCAGCTCCTCGGGGCTGGTCACCCCGCCCGCGTCGTCCGCCGCCCGCCGCGGGAAGGAGACCTCGTAGGACCCCAGGCCCGAGCTGGTCAGCTCGACCTCACCGGATCCCTCCTGCAGGCTGCCGCTCCAGGTAGTGGTGGCGTGACGGGTGGGCATCGGTCCTCCTGGGAGTGAAACAGACGTCGGGGTTGCCCATGGAACCCTAGCTTCGCCGGATCGGCCAGTCCTGCGGCGGCCGGACGGCGGCCCCCGGGCACTCCTGAGAGACTCGGGGGGTGAGCTCCCCGGATTCCCCCACACGCACCGATGTCCTCGTGGTCGGCGCCGGCCCGGCCGGGGCGGCGACGGCGGCCTGGTGCGCGCGGGCCGGACTCGACGTCCTCCTGGCCGATGCGGCGACCTTCCCGAGGGACAAGCCGTGCGGTGACGGGCTGACCCCGCGCGCGGTCGCCGAGCTGCGCCGGCTGGGCATGGCCGAGTGGCTGAGGGGGCGGGCGGTCAACTGGGGGCTGCGCGCGGCAGGGTTCGGGCAGGAGCTGTACCTGCCCTGGCCGGGAGGCTCGCTGCCGGCCCATGGATCGGCCGCGCCCCGGGTCGAGCTGGACGCCGCGATCCGCGACGTCGCCCTCGCCTCCGGCGCCGCGGCGCTGGAGGGGGCG
>JBAPWU010000509.1:0-12628 GCA_049283855.1 Kineosporiaceae bacterium | reverse complement strand
GCGTGCCCCGGCCATGCGAGAAGACCCCGTCCGGGCACCACACTCCTGACCGGCGGCCGGGGCCCGTCGGCGGAATGCGTCCGTGCCTCAGCCGATCAGGCGGTCGACCTCGGCGGCGGTGGGGATGGACGGGACGGCGCCGGGCCGCGTGGTGGCCAGTGCGCCCGTCGCGCTGGCGCGGCGCAGTGCCTCGGCGATCGAGGCCCCACGAGCCAGAGCAGCGGCGAAGCTGCCGCAGAACGCATCGCCCGCCGCGGTGGTGTCGACCGGGGTGACGCGGAACGGATCCAGCACGTGCTCGGTGCCGTCCAGCTCCACTGCGACCGCACCCCGCGCGCCCAGGGTGATCACCACCCCGCCCGGGCCCCGAGCCTGCAACCGGCGTGCCACCGCGAGGGCGCGCTCGGTGTCGGCCACCTCGACGGGCTCGCCCAGGACCAACGATGCCTCGTGCTCGTTGGGAACGAGCCAGTCGACGTCGGTGAGGACCTCGGTCGGCTGGCCCGATGCCGGCGCGGGATTGAGCACGGTCACGGCGCCGCATGCCCGGCCGTGTCGCAGCGCGGCGGCCACGCCGCTCAGGGGCGTCTCGAGCTGGCACAGCACCACGGCCGGCGCGCTCCCGTGGAGCCGTTCGGTGACCCGCGCGGCGTCGAGCCGGTCGTTGGCCCCGGCCACCACGATGATCCGGTTCGCCGCGGAGGCGTCGACACTGATCAGGGCCACGCCGCTGGGGCCGGCCACCGCGTCCACCCCGCGCACGTCGACCCCGCCGCCCCGGGCCTGGTCGAGCAGGAACGTGCCGAGGTCGTCGTCCCCGACGCATCCCACCATGGTCGTCGGTGCTCCACCTCGAGCCGAGGCCACGGCCTGGTTCAACCCCTTGCCCCCGGCCTGCCGCGCGAACGTCGTGCCGTGCACCGTCTCTCCGTCGCCGGGCAGCCTCGCCGCATACACGACCAGATCGGCGTTCAGGCTTCCCACAACCACGACCTCACCCATGAGGCGAACCTACCGGCGCGAGGAACGTACCTACCGGCGCGAGGCTCGAACCCACCGGCGCGAGGATCTGACCCGAAGTCGTCAGAACCTCGAATGACAACGATGCCCGGGTCCGGATCGACGGGTTCTGACGATTCAGGGGCAGCGGTGGCGCACGGTGTCGGTCGACAGGTTGGTCAGCGTGGTGCCGTCCGCGGAGAGGGTGAACCGCATGGTCTCCTCCCAGGTGGTGCCTTCGCCGGTGAGGGTGGCGGTGATCGTGACGATGTCGCCGTTCCTCGACACCGTGGTGATCGGTCCGCTGGACTCGTAGAAGGTGATCCGACGTGGCTCGACGGTCAGCCTCCCCTCGCTCTCGGTGCCACACGCGGCCCGGTCCATGTTCCATGAGCCCAGAAAGCCCACCGGAAGGCCCGTGGGCGTGATGGCAGCGGCTGACGGGCCCGGCTCAGGACTGGGTGCGATGCTCGGCGGGAGGGCCGAGGGCGTGGCCGGCTCTGACCTGGGCGGCGAGAACGACCACGAGGCGGAAGGAGTCGCGGGCGCCGTGGCGGCCGTCTGCCCCGGATCGCCCGAACAGGCCGCGAGGGATCCCGCGGCGCAGGCCAGCGCCACCGCGTGGACCGTGCGATGCATGGTGGTCCTCCTGACCGCAGGTGGTGCTAGCCCAGGCCGAGGGCACCGGCGAAGAGCTGGTAGCCGACGAAGGCGACGATGTCGAGCAAGGTATGCGCGATCACCAGCGGCATCACCCGTCCACGCCGTCGGAACCACTCGCCGAACACCACGCCCATCACCGCATTGCCGATGAAGGCGCCGAAGCCCTGGTAGAGGTGGTAGCCGCCGCGCAGCACGGCGCTCGCACCGATCACCGCCCAGGCCGGCCAGCCGAGTTGACGCAGCCGGGTGATCAGGTAGCCGACCACGACCACCTCTTCGAGCAGGGCGTTCTTGATCGCCTGCCCGATCAGCACCGGCACGGTCCACCAGTACTCGTTCAGGGCCGCCGGCACCACGGTGGCCGAGATTCCGAGCGTGCGGCCGAGGAAGTACAGGCCGAGACCGGGGATCCCGATCACGGCGGCGAGCAGTGCCCCGTGCGCGAGGTCGCGCACTGGCGCTGCGCCGTCCAGCCCCAGCCGGCGCCGCACGGCCTGCAGGGCCTCGGCGGCCGGTTCGGCGAGCAGCCACAGGACCAGCGCGACCGGCACCAGGGTGAAGACGATCCCGGCCACCTGGTAGCTGAGATCGAGGTAGGGCCGAGGGCTGACCGAGCGGTTCACGGTGGCGGTCTGGGCGGCCAGCGGGGGGCCGGCGGTGAGCTTGCCGGCCAGGTCGATCACGGCGTACACCGCTGACTGGCCGAGGGAGAGCCCGAGCACGATCCAGATCTCGAGCACCCGGCGGCGTCGCCGCACGGGGTCGACGGCCTGCTCTGCTTGCGGTCCGGGCTGCACGGGGCCATCATCCAACGTCCGGTGCCGACAGCCGACCGAAGCAGGGTGCGTCATGGCGATCAGCGTGTTCGACCTGTTCTCGATCGGGATCGGACCCTCCAGCTCGCACACGGTCGGGCCGATGCGAGCCGCGCGCAGGTTCACCGAGCGGCTCGCGGCGTCCGGCGCGCTGGACGCCGTCGCGCGGGTGCATGCGGAGCTGTTCGGCTCGCTGGGGGCCACCGGGCACGGGCACGGCAGCGTGGGGGCCGTCGTCCTCGGGCTGATGGGGCAGGCGCCCGAATCGGTGGACGTCGACGCGGCGCCGGCGCTGGTGGCCGCGGTACGGGCGGCGGGGGCACTCGAACTGCACGGCGGGCGGCGCGTGCCGTTCGACGTGGACACCGATGTGGTGATGCATCGGCGGCGCACACTCCCGTTGCACCCCAACGGAATGCGTTTCGCCGCGCTCGATGCGGCGGGGGTCGAGCTCGAGGCGCGGATCTACTACTCGGTGGGCGGCGGGTTCGTGGCCGGCGAGGACGGCGCGGAGCCGGTGGTCGCGGACACCACCCCGCTGCCGCTGCCGTTCGCGACCGGGGCAGAACTGCTGGCGCACACGCGGGAGCACGGGATCGCCATCAGCGAGGTGATGCGGCGCAACGAGTTGGTGCGGCGCAGCGACCCGGAGGTCCACGACGGCCTGATCCGGATCTGGGAGGTGATGCAGGCGTGCGTCCGGCGCGGGTGCGGCACGGAGGGTGTGCTGCCTGGCGGGTTGAAGGTGGAGCGCAGGGCGCACGGGCTGCACGCCCAGCTGACGGCCGAGGCCGGCCAGTGGCACGACCCCTTGCACGCGATGGACTGGGTGAACCTGTACGCGCTGGCGGTGAACGAGGAGAACGCCTCCGGCGGGCGGGTGGTCACCGCGCCGACCAACGGGGCGGCCGGGATCATCCCAGCGGTACTGCACTACTACCGCAACTTCGTCCCCGGGTCGAGCGACGAGGGCGTCGTGCGGTTCCTGCTGACGGCGGGGGCGATCGGGGTGATCTACAAGACGATGGCCTCGATCTCGGGGGCCGAGGTGGGGTGTCAGGGCGAGGTGGGATCGGCGTGCTCGATGGCCGCGGCCGGGCTGACCGAGGTGATGGGAGGCAGCCCGGAGCAGGTGGAGAACGCCGCCGAGATCGCGATGGAGCACAACCTGGGGCTGACCTGCGACCCGGTCGGCGGGCTGGTGCAGATCCCGTGCATCGAGCGCAACGCGATGGCGGCGGTGAAGGCGATCAATGCGACCCGGATGGCGCTGCGCGGCAACGGCACGCATGTGGTGTCGCTGGACAACGTGATCAAGACGATGCGGGAGACCGGCGCCGACATGAAGATCAAGTACAAGGAGACCTCGCGCGGCGGCCTCGCCGTCAACGTGATCGAGTGCTGAGCCGGCTACCAGAGTCCGTAGAAGGGGCCCGCGAGGAAGTAGGCAGCCTCGCCCGGACGGCGGTCCGTCGCGAACCTCGGTGCGGTGGAGCGGCTCTCGATCCTGCCGGTCGTCGAGCGTCATGCCGGACCGGGGCTTCGCGGCGAGCCCGGGGTCTCCTATCTGATCAAGGCCGACGGCCTGACCCTGCTGTTCGACACGGGGCTGGGCACCGGAGGCGACCGGACCACCTTGGAGTCCAACGCGAGCGCTCTCGGCGTTCCGCTGGACACGGTGCACTGCGTCGTGATCTCCCATCTGCACGCCGACCATGTCGGCGGGGCGAGGTCGCAGTTCCGGCGCACCTTCAGCCTCGGACGCGAGTACCCGGTACCGGGAGCGGTGACCGCCTTCGTGCCCACCCGGATGACCCACCCGCACGCCGACGTGTGTGTGGTCGATGACGCCAGGGTCATCGGTCCCGGCGTCGCCCTTCTGCCGCCGCTGCCCCGCATGCTCTTCTGGCTGGGGCCCGTCGCCGAGCAGGCACTTGTGATCAACGTCCGCGATCGCGGGCTTGTGCTGATCACCGGATGCGGGCACCCGGAGATCGAACGCATCCTGGCTGCCGCAGGGCAGGTCGTCGACGCTCCGATCCACGCGGTCGTCGGAGGGCTGCACCTGCCGGTGCACCCGCTCGGCACGCCGCTTCTGCCGCAGGCGGTGCTCGGCAACCCGAACTGGCCGTGGCGGCCCATCAACGAGGACGACGCGCGGTCCGTCATCCGTGGCATCCCGGAGCGCGGACCCGCCGCCCTGATCGCCCTGTCCGGCCACGACAGCACGCCGTGGACCCTGGAGGCGTTCGGCCAGGCGTTCGGCGATCGCTACCGGACCCTGCGCGTGGGGGAGGAGATCGTCATCTCCGCCGGGTAGTCGTCTCGGCGGGCGGCACTACAGCGAGCTCGGGTCGGCCGGCACGTCGACGGCGTGCTCGCGCAGCGCCTCGATCGGCACGATCTGCAGCACCGCCTCGTTGGTGGAGGCCAGCACCACCGGCGCCGCGACGCCGTCGTTGTAGGCCCGGGCCCAGTTCACCGCGGTCACGCACCAGCGGTCTCCTGGTACGAGTCCCGGGAAGCGGTACTGCGGGCTCGGCGTCGACAGGTCGTTGCCGATCCTGCGCTGGTGGTCCAGGAACTCGGCCGTGACGACCGCGCAGATGGTGTGGCTTCCCAGGTCCTGCGGGCCGGTGGTGCAGCAGCCGTCACGGAAGAACCCGGTCATCGGGTCGGTGCCGCACGGCTCCAGGTCTCCGCCGAGAACGTTGCGCTCTGCCACGGGCCCATCATCGCGCAGTGGACGGGTCCTGTGCCGCACCGCGCGCCGCGCGTTCCGCCATGGCGTGCCGGGCACGGCTCACGACGGATCCCTGAGGAAGAGCCGGCACCAGGTGTCGGCGAGCCATCGTTCGAAGCGTTCCGGGGTCCAGGACCGTTCGTGGACCAGGAGGGAGTGGAACTCGGCGGAGTTCATGCTCCAGATGACGTCGGCGATCTCGTCGACGTCGAGGCCGGGCCGGACGTCGCCGGTGGCGAGCAGGTCCTGGGCCAGCAGGCGCATGTTCCGCGCCCGGCGTGAGGCGATCTCGTCGCGGATGAGGGCCAGCCCCGGTTCGTGGGCGGCCGCGTCCCTCAGGACCAGATGCAGGGGCCCCAGCCGCTCGGAGATGGCGCGGACGGCAGCCGCGTAGGTCTCGAGTTTCTGCCTCGCGCCGGGCAGCGCCTTCACCCGCCGGACGTAGTCGCGTTCCTCGGCGGGGACCGGCTCGTCGGTGCCCGAGATCGCAGTCTCCACCAACAGGCGGAAGAGCACCGGCTTCGTGCCCACGGTCGCGTAGACGGTGTCCACGGCGACTCCCGCCCTCGTCGCGATCCGGGCCACGGTCGTGGCGGAGTATCCCTGAGCGATGAACTCACTGCGGGCCGCCGCCAGGATGGCCCGCCGCGTCCGCCTGGCCTGCTCCTCGCGCAGCGGTGATCGATAGCTGCGGCCCTTGACGCGGTCAGTCACGAGGCATAGTTTACTCATATTCATCCGAAACACTTTCGGATGAATACTGGCGATCACCAGCCGAGGAGAGACTCATGGATACGGAACGCGTGGCTGCCGTCGTGATGCGCGGCCCCGGAGAGGGCAGGGCCACCTGGGCCATGGGATCGCTGTTCGAGCGCCTGGCGGGTGCCGAGCAGACCGATGGCGCATTCGACCTGTCGCTGGTGACGCAGCCTCCGGGCATCGCGACACCGCTGCACATCCACACGAAGGAGGCCGAGGCCTTCTATGTGCTCGAAGGAACGATGATCTACCGCGCCGGTGAGCAGGTGCATCACCTGGCCGCCGGGTCGTTCATCTACCTCCCGGCCGGTGTGCCGCATGCCTTCCGGGTCACCGGAACCACGCCGGTGCGGTTCCTCGGGCTGGCCGCCCCGGCCGGCCTGATGGACCTGTACGACGAGGTCGGCCTGCCGGCAGCGCAGCGGCGCCTGCCCGGCGCCGACGGCCTCTCGCCCCAGGAGGAGATCCCGCGCTGGAACGAGGTGGGCTCGCGGTACGGGCTCCAGGTGGTCGGTCCGCCCATCCCCGCGCAGGGGTGACGCCTGCCGAGACGCGGTCAGCCGCCGCTGATCCGCTTCATCTCCTCGCGGATCCGGCTCTCGGTGACCTCGTCCCCGCCGTACGCGGACCAGGCGTGTGCGCCCAGGCCGATGCCCCAGCCGAGCAGGGGGTACATGAACCAGGGGTACCACGCACCGGAGGCGATGGCGGAGATCAGCCAGATCACCATCAGCATCAGGTTCACCAGCAGGTACACCACCAGGTGGGTGCGGAACTCGGCGCGGCGACGCAGGTTGCGCACCGCCTGGGCCCGCAACCGGTCCTCCACGCTCCATTCACCGTTCGGCTCCACCGGGCCCGGCGTCCCGTACCCAGGCTTCTCCACGGCACCTCCCCGTTCCCGCTGTCGGACCGACGACCTCATGTTCCTCGCACCACCGGACCGCGCACAACACCACTCGCCCCCGATGAGGCGGGCGGGCGACGATACTCTGGACGTTCGTACAGATGTTCGAATAGACTGGAGCCGTGGCGAGCGGGCCGAACATCCTGCATGCCGACCTGGACGCCTTCTACGCCTCGGTCGAGCAGTTGCTCGACCCGGCCCTGCGCGGCCGTCCGATCGCCGTGGGAGGCAGCGCTCGGGGTGGGGTGGTTCTGGCGGCCTCCTATGAGGCCAAGGCCCATGGCGTGCAGGGTGGAATGCCGGGATGGCGCGCCCGTCGTCTGTGCCCCGCGCTGACGTTCGTGCGGGGGCACTTCGGTGAGTACCAGCGCCTGGCGGACGCGGTGATGGACGTCCTGCGCGACATCACGCCGGCGGTGGAGCGGATCTCGATCGACGAGGCGTTCCTGGACGTGTCCGGGGCGACGCACCTGTTCGGCCCTCCCGCGACCATCGGCACCGCGCTTCGCCGGCGCGTGCGCGAGGACGTGGGGCTGCCGATCTCGGTCGGTGCCGCGTGCACGAAGCACCTGGCGAAGGTCGCCTCCCAGGTGGCCAAGCCGGACGGACTCGTGGTGGTCGAGCCGGGCGCCGAGCGGCAGTTCCTCGACCCGCTGCCGGTCGGCCTGATGTGGGGTGTGGGCCCGGTGTCGCAGCAACGGCTGGCCGAGCACGGCATCCGCACGATCGGCGACCTGGCCCGGGAGTCGTCGTCCGCCCTCGAGCGGCTGCTCGGGCAGGCGGTCGGCGCCAAGCTGAATGCTTTGGCGCACAACGAGGATCCGCGACGGGTGGTGACCTCCGGCAGGGCGCGATCGGTCGGCGCCCAGTCCGCGATCGGCCGGCACCCACCGACTCCCGAGCTGGTCCGGCGCGTGCTCGGCCACCTGGCCGACCGGGTGGCCGGCCGGCTGCGCGCCAAGAATCGCGCCGGGCGGACCGTGACCGTGCGGGTGCGCTTCACCGGCATGCGCTCGGTGACCCGATCTCTCACCCTCGCCGCGCCGATCGCCACCACGCTCACCCTCACCGAGGTCGCCGAGCAGCTCGCCTGGCAGGCCATCGACGATCAGCGCGATCCCGCCGTCGAGATCAGCCTGCTCGCCATCGCCGTCTCCAACCTGTCGGTCCAGTACGTCGTCCAGCTGGAGCTGCCCCTGCCGCCGGAGGATCCACGCCGTCCTGGATCGGCGACGGGGTCGGCCCGCTGGGCGATCGACACGGCCATGGACTCGGTGCGCACGAGGTTCGGGCGGGACGCCGTCGGCTACCTCACGGCGGCGATGTCCCGGTCGGCCGGTGTGCCCGACGACTTCCGTGAACTCGCCGAGCGGGAGCTCTGAGGCGCTCCTCGCGCGGGAACGACGATCGGCACTGGCGGGCGGTGCCCTCTGGGACGAGGCTGGGAGGGACGGTTGTCCCAGGTGAGGTGTTGATCGTGAACGAGGCACAGTTCAAGAAGATCAAGGGCGCGCAGGGGTTCGTCGCGGCGCTCGACCAGAGCGGCGGCAGCACGCCGAAGGCGTTGCGCCTGTATGGGATCGACGATTCCGCCTACTCCGGCGAGGCCGAGATGTACGACCGCATCCACGAGATGCGCAGCCGGATCATCACCAGCCCCGCGTTCACCGGCGAGCGGATCCTCGCCGCGATCCTGTTCGAGATGACTATGGATCGGCAGATCGGCGGCAAGGGCGCGGCGGAGTACCTGTGGGAGGACAGGAACATCGTTCCCTTCGTCAAGGTCGACAAGGGGCTCGCGGCCGAGTCCGACGGTGTGCAGCTGATGAAGCCCATGCCCGACCTCGATGCGCTGCTGGCCCGCGCGCTCGGCCATGGCGTGTTCGGCACCAAGATGCGTTCGGTGATCAAGCTCGCCGACCCGGTGGGGGTCGCGGCCGTGGTCCGGCAGCAGTTCGAGATCGGCCGCCGCATCCTCGCCGCCGGGCTGGTGCCGATCATCGAGCCCGAGGTCGACATCCGCAGTCCGCAGAAGACCGCCGCGGAGGAGCTGCTCCATGCCGAGCTGCTGGGCGAGCTCGACCGCCTCGACCCCGACCAGCACGTCATGCTCAAGCTCACCCTGCCCGACCGGGACGACTTCTACGCCGACCTCGTCAAGCACCCGCAGCTGCTGCGCGTGGTCGCCCTGTCCGGCGGGTACACGCGGGCCGAGGCCGTCGCCCTGCTCGCCCGCAACCACGGGGTGGTCGCCAGCTTCTCCCGGGCCTTGACCGAGGGGCTGAGTGCCCAGCAGAGCGAGGCGGAGTTCGACGCGGCCCTCGACGCCGCGATCGGTGCCATCTACGCGGCGTCCATCACCTGACCCGGGCGCACCACAGGGGCCAGGACGGCCTCGCGGCGGCGCCGATAGGTCACGATGGGGGGCGTGCCCGAACCGCTCGACGCCGCCCTCGCCGCGCTGCGCCCCCTGCTCCTGGATCTCGACGAGCTGGTCCGCGCGGTGGCGGCCGGGCGGCGCCGGGGCACCGAGCCCTCCCATCGGCGGGCCGAGCTGCGCCCGGTCGACCTCAAGGCGGGCCGGCGGCTGCAGGTGGTGACCACCGGTGAGGGCCAGGCCCCCTTGACCCACAACCACGCCCTGGGGGGCGCCGCCGAGGCCGCGGTCGACGCTCTGCTGGGCGAGCCCTTCGGCACCTGGCATGTCGAGACCATGGACCGCGTGCTCCAGCTGCGGGTGACCAAGCGCGGCGAGGCCCAGGTGCACACCTCGCGCACCTCCCGCCGCGACGTCCGGCCCAGCGCCGGCCACGACCGGGTCAAGCAGCGCCTCCTCGACCCCGACGATCCGCTCTTCGACGCCCTGGGCGCGGACGCCGACAAGCGCCGCCAGGTCGATGCGTTCCTGCGCCAGCTCGCACCCATGGTGCCCGCGGCCCGCGCCGCCGCGGACGCCGCCGGGCGTCCGCTGCACGTGGTCGACCTGGGTTGCGGCAATGCCTACCTGACCTTCGCGGCTCACCGCTATCTCGACCGGGTCACCGGCGGGAGGGCGCGGACCGTCGGGATCGACCAGCGCCCGGAGATGTCGGCGCGCAACGCCGCCCTGGCCGGCGGGCTCGGCCTGGGTGGGCTCGGCTTCGCCGCCGGCGCGATCGAGGATGTCGCCTGCCCGCTCGAGCCGGTCGATCTGGTGCTCGCTCTGCACGCGTGCGACACGGCCACGGACGACGCGCTGGCGCGCGCCGTGCGCTGGAGCGCCCCGGCCGTGCTGGCCGCGCCCTGCTGCCACCACGACCTCCAGCGCCAGCTCGATGCCCACCGGCGCGCCGGGATCGAGCCGCCGTACCCGTATCAGGCGATCATGCGGCACGGCATCCTCGGCCAGAGGCTGGCCGACGTGCTGACCGATGCCCTGCGGGCAGACGTGCTGCGACTGCTGGGTTACCGGGTCGACGTCGTCGAGTTCGTGGACTCGCGCCATACGCCGCGCAACGCCCTGATCCGGGCCGAGCTGACCGGCGCCGCCGCCGACCACGAGCGTCGGGCCGAGCTGGCCGATCTCGCCGCCGCCTGGCAGGTGCGCCCCCGGCTGGGCGACCTGGTCGCCGATCTGCTGCGTGACGACGCGTGAACCGGAACGCCCGTCGGTCGGTGGTACTCCTGGCGGCACTGGTGGTGGCCGATCCCAGCCCGCCACCGGTCGACCCGCTGCCCCAGCCCCAACCTGCGGCGGTCGTCGACCGCCAGCTGCGGGATCCGGTGATCACCGAGAGCTCCGGGTTGGCGCTGAGCCCCACCCATGCCGGAGTGATCTGGACCATGAACGACTCCGGCAACGCCGCCGCCCTGTACGCCGTGGGCCGCGACGGCACGACGGAGGCCACCGTGCGCCTGGCCGGGGTGCCGAACCGGGACTGGGAGGCGATCGCGGCCTGGCGCGACGGCACGGGGAGGCCCCTGCTGGCCGTCGCCGACATCGGTGACAACGGCGCCCGGCGCACCGAGATCGAGATCGACGTCGTGCGCGAGCCGGCCCGGCTGGCCGACGCCCGGCTACCGGTGCTGCGCCGGCTGCGCCTGCGCTATCCCGACGGGGCGGCGGACGCCGAGACCCTGCTCGTCGACCCGCGCACCCAACGGATGTACCTGGTGACCAAGGGGCTGCTGCGGGCTCGGATCCTCGCCGTCCCCGCACGGACCTTCCCGGGCACGGCGACCGAGGTGGCGGAGTTGGAGCCGCTGGGGGCCGTGGGGCTCCAACTGGCCACGGACGGGGCAGTGCTGCCCTCGGGGCGGGTGCTGCTGCGCAGTTACGGCGCGCTGATGCTGCTGGCCCCGCTCACCGGGCCCGGCGCGGCCCCGGCGTCGATCCGCCCGCTCGGCACGGTGAACCTCCCGGCGCAGAGCCAGGGGGAGGGGCTGGCTGCCACCGCCGCGACCGTCTACCTGAGCAGCGAGGGGGCGGGCAGCGCGATCCTGCGTATGCCGATGCCCGCCTCGTTCCCGGCCGACGTCAATGCCTCCGTGTCGCCGGGCGCGGGTGCCTCACCGGGTGGGTCCCTGACGCCCGCCCCTGCCTCCCCGGGGCTTGGGCGGAGCGGGGCTGACGGTCTTGGTGGCGACGGACGACCCGGGCGCCGGCGTTGGAGCGGGGCCCTCGGCGGTCTCGGGCTGGTCGGGTTGGTCGGTCTGGGCGGCCTCCTCGGCCTCCTCGGTCTCGTCGGCGCGATCGCGCTCCGGCGCAGGGGCAGACGACTCGGCTGAGTGCTGCGCGGGGATCCGCGGCGCGGTCCCGGCGGACATCGCCTCGAACTCGTCGACGAGGCCGGCCGCCGGCTGCTCGATCGGTGCCGGCACGCTGTCCCGGCGCCGGGCCGGTGCCGCCGTCACCCGGCGAACGAGCAGGACGGCCAGCGCTCCGCTCACGACGAGGAGGCCGATCAGCGTCCACGGCGCCGTCCCCGCCGTCGCCGATGCCGGGGCGACGGCGGCGACCTCGACCCGCCAGCCGTAGCGGAGGTCCTGCCGGTGGACCGGTTGCCCGGTCTCGCCCAGCAGACGCTCCAGCGGGACCACGCGCGGCAACCACTGCGTGGTCAGGTCGCCGGACAGGGAGGGAGCCGGCACCGGGGTGGCCGAGTCGATGAGCACGGTGTCGGTCGTGGTGTCGATGATCCTCACCCGGGCGGTGTCGGGCACCGAGTCGAGGAGGTATCCCCGCAGCCCCTCGAGATCCGCCTCGGCATTCACCAGACCGACGGCCCGCCCGCCGAGGGTGATCGGGGTGGCTCGGGAGATCACCCACGCCTTGGCGTCGAGGGAGACGTAGGGTCCGTGCTGGTGCACCACGGCGTCGGCCGAGGCGAGGGCCACGCCGACGTAGGGGCGGTCGGTCTCGTCCGGGGACAGGAGGCGACTGGCAGCCGGCACGCCCTTGAGTCCGCGGGCGATCTCGGCGCCGTCGGCGTCCACCAGCGACAGCTTCGTGGTGAGCACGGGCTGGGCCCGGTAGGTCGAGGTGAGGAACGCGTCGATCGCCGGCTGCAGAGCCGCTCGCTGTCCTGGCTGCCGGTAAGCGTCGAGAACCTTCGGGTTGCGGGCCGTGGCCAGCAGGGTCGTGGACCATTGCTGCAGGGCGGTGTCGAGCTGGCCGACGACGGACGTGGCGAGGTGGCCGAGGTCCTGGGGCTGCGTCGGCGTGGTCGCGCCGGCAGCCGGGCCGAGGGTCAGCACCGCGGC
>JBAPWU010000508.1:0-16593 GCA_049283855.1 Kineosporiaceae bacterium | reverse complement strand
CCCTTGACGAGCATCCGGCCGCCACGGGTGACCGGCCGGTCGAGGTGCAGCAGCGACAGTCCCGCCACCGGGCGGATGGACAACCGGGGCCCGGCCACCTCGATGATCCCGGGAGAGACGATCAGTTCGATGCCCCGCTCGTCCAGGGACCAGGCCAGCCGGCGCAGCGCATGCCCCGACAGGTCCGGATGCGAGGCCACCGCCACGACCTCCACGCCGAGATCGTCGACTGTGTCCAGGATCGCGTCGGGGTCGCCGACCACGGGAATCTGGCTCTGCAGGCTCCATTCCGCGTCCTCCGAAGCGGACGGCACACAGGCGCCGACGGCGACCAGTCCGTGCCAGGGCTCACGGTCGAACTGCTCGACCAGGTGCGCGACCGAGTCAGCCCGACCGACGACGAGGACCCGCTGCAGGCCCTGCCCGGCGAGCCGGCGCTTGAACAGCCAGGAGCGCAACTGGCGCCGGCCCACGAAGCTGAGCCCCAGGGCGACCGGGAGCGCCACGACGATGTAGCCGCGGGAGAGGTCGCCCTTGAACGCGAACGAGACCGCGGCCGTCAGGGCGAACAGGACCAGGGTGGCGTCCGCGAGACGCCGGTACTCATCGGGACCGGTGCCGAGAAAACGGCTCTCGTAGCCGCGCTGGCTGGCGACGGCGGCCACCCAGAGCGCCGGAGCCAGAAGGCTGATGGCGATGTAGGACGCAGTCGCCTCGGCACCGAACCGCACGACCAGGCTGAGGATGCCCGCCGCGAGACCCGCCGCCATGTCGGAGGCGATGATGATCTGCCGGTATCGGTGCACCAGAACCTTCGAACTGGCTCCATCCGCGTCGGTCGACCGGAAGCGGGTGACGACATTGCGCAGCTTGGACGCGCCGCCCGATGTTCCGGCGCTGTCCACGATGCGTTCCACTTCGGCGAAGGTCGCCACCTCGGAGTACCCCCCTGCTTCGTCACCATCCACGTGCCTGTCACCCCGAGCGACGCCCCGAACTTTAGGCACCTCGCATACTCCTTCGTCGGCCTTTTCGAGAACTAAGCCCCCACAAAGCCCTCCTTAAGGCTGAATCCGAGATCGACATAACTCAGTGCAAGATATTGACTACCAATAGTGAAAGCTGGCGCCCTTTCGTGCTGTGCCAGAAGGCATGTGACCACGGGAGCCCGTGCACAGATTCTTGATACACGCCCGCGAGGCGGCGTCCCAGAGCGTGCGCTGTTTCACCCCCACTCGGCGTTGAGTCCATTGCATTGTGTTATCGATGAAATACATTGAGTCACCGAATGGCGATCGGATATGCGGCCCGACCGCCTGGCCCAAGGCGCGTTCTGGCAGGCTGGGAGTAGGCGCGGGTAGGCGCCGCAGAGGAGAGTCATGCCCTTCCCGACCACCGGACCGATCGAGGGCGTGGTCTTCGACTTCCACGCGACGCTGGTGGACCAGGGCGACGGAGCCACCTGGCTCGGCCTCGGCTGGGCCCGCGCCGGCCGTGCCGGAACCCCCGAACAGCACCTCGGCGCCGCCCGGGTCGCCGCCCTCGCCGCGCGCCTGGACCGGGTCTGGGAGGACGCCCGCCAGGTCGACCCCACCAGCCGCCGGGACACCAGCGCGGGGGCGCACCGCGAGGTGTTCGCCGCCGTCCTGGCCGGGGCGCCGGACACTGACCCCGACCTGGTCGAGGCGCTCCACACCACGGTGACCGACCTGTGGACGCCGTACCTGGACGCCGCCCCCACCCTCGCTGCCCTGCGCGCCAGGGGGGTGCGCACCGCGGTGGTGTCCAACATCGGGATGGACATCCGCCCCGTCCTGGCACGCGGCGGCCTGACCGACCTCGTCGATGCCGTGGTCCTCTCCTACGAGGTGGGCTCGGTCAAGCCCCACCCGCAGATCTTCGCCCACGCCCTGACCCGGATCGGCGTGCCGCCCGAGCGCGGCCTGATGGTGGGGGACAGCTGGCGCGACGACGGGGGCGCCGCCGAGCTCGGCTGCCGGGTGCTCATCCTCCCCCGGACCAGCGGCGACCTGCACGGACTGGACCAGGTCCTGCGGCTGGTGGGCTGAACCTTGCTTGACGCCGTGCCCAGCGGGCGAGCCCTGTGGGCCTTCGCCCGGGCCGGCTTCCGCCGCCACGCGACCTACCGGTTGGCCACCGCCGCCGGCGCGTTCACCAACTCCGTGTTCGGCCTCGTCCGTGCCGCCATCCTGGCCGGTGCGATCACCGCCGCGACCACCACCGGCTCACCCGGCTCACCCGGCGGCACCGTGGCGGGGTACACCACCGCCCAGGTGGTCACCTACGCCTGGATCGGTCAGGCCCTGATCGCGCCGGTCTGGGTGTTCCAGTGGAACGAGCTCGCTCTGCGCGTACGCACCGGCGACATCGCCATCGACCTGGCCCGTCCGGTCGACCTGCAACTCAGCTGGCTCGCGGCCGATCTCGGTCGGGCGGCCTACAGCGTGCTCCCGCGCGGCCTGCCGCCCGTGGTCGTCGGCGCCCTGACCTTCGGCCTGGTCATGCCGACCCAGGCGCTGCCCTACCTGCTGGGCCTGGTATCCGTCACCCTGGCCGTCGCCATCTCGTTCGCCTGCCGGTTCGCCGTCAACCTGCTCGCCTTCTGGCTGGTCGAGATCCGCGGGGTGATCGGCAGCTACGTCGCCGTCTGCAACATCCTCTGCGGCCTGCTGGTGCCGGTGTCCTGGTTCCCGGGCTGGCTGCATGCCATCGCCCGGGCCAGCCCCTTCCCCTCGATGCTGCAGGCGCCGCTCGACGTACTCACTGCCCGGGCCGCCGGTGGAGCAGCGCTACAGACCCTCGGCGTCCAGGCGTTCTGGCTCGCCCTCACCGTGCTGCTCGGCCAGGGCATGCTCCGGCTGGCCTCGCGCAGACTGGTGGTGCTCGGTGGCTGAGGCGCAGATCCCCGGCCGGCTGCACCCCTACCGGGCCATCCTGGGCTCGCGGATCCGCTCGCAGCTGCAGTACCGCACCTCGTTCGCGTTCGACCTGATCAACAGCGTCGGCTTCGGCCTGCTGGAGTACCTCGAGGTCTACCTCATCTTCCACAACGTGCGCACCCTGGGCGGCCTGGACTGGGGTCAGTCACTGGTGGTCTTCGCCCTGGCCCGCACCTCGTTCGCCCTGGCCGACCTCGTGGTCGGCCACATCGACGGCATCCCCACCTACGTGCGCACCGGGACACTCGACGTGCTCCTGCTGCGCCCTCTGCCGGTGCTGCTCCAGCTGGTGCTCAGCGACATCAGCCTGCGCCGGCTGGGCCGGCTGGCGCTGTACCTGGTGGTCTTCGCCCTGGCGCTGCACCGGGTGTCGATCGACTGGACGCCGGCGCGGCTGGCCCTGGTACCGGCCACCGTCCTCGGCGGGTGCGCCATCTTCTCCGCGGTCTTCATCGTGGCCGGGGCGAGCCAGTTCCGGCTCCTGGACGGCGGCGAGTTCGCCAACGCGTTCACCTACGGCGGAGGATACGTCGCGTCGTACTCGGCCGAGGTGCTCCCCGCGCCCGTGCGGGCCTTCTTCACCGCGGTGGTCCCGGCCACCTTCACGGGGTACCTCCCGGCCCTGGCCCTGCTCGGAAAGCCTGGCCCACCAGGGTTTCCGGCGTGGCTCGGCTGGTGCACCCTGCCGGTCGCGACGCTCGCCCTGACCGTGGCCCTCCGGCTCTGGCGCGGCGGCATCCGGCACTATCAGGGAGGCGGCGGATGAGCATCATCGAGACCCGGGACCTGGTGCGCGAGTTCACCGTCCGCTCGGGCAGCATGCGCCGCGAGCGTCGCGTCGTCCGGGCGGTCGACCGGGTCGACCTCACCGTGCACCCCGGCGAGTCGGTGGGCTACATCGGCGCCAACGGCGCGGGCAAGTCGACCACGATCAAGATGCTGACCGGCATCCTCACCCCCACCTCGGGCACCGTGCGCACGTGCGGCCTCGACCCGGTGCGCCACCGCCGCGACGTCGCCCGTCGGGTCGGGGTCGTGTTCGGCCAGCGGTCCCAGCTCTGGTGGGACCTGCCGCTGACCGAGTCGCTGACCATCCTCGCCGCCATCCAC
Source organism: Kineosporiaceae bacterium (assembly GCA_049283855.1). GTDB lineage: Bacteria > Actinomycetota > Actinomycetes > Actinomycetales > Kineosporiaceae > JADJPO01. Next base: position 12,523 of record JBAPWU010000508.1, on the reverse strand, counting down.
CGGCTCCCCCGCCCGCGCTGGACGGCCCGGCGCGACGAGCTGGTCGACCGGCTCGGCCTCGGCGCCTTCCTCACCCGCCCGGTGCGCCAGCTCTCCCTCGGCGAGCGGATGCGCGGCGAACTCGCGGCGGCCCTGCTGCACGAGCCCGAGCTCCTCGTGCTCGACGAACCGACCGTCGGCCTGGACGTGCTCAGCAAGGAGCGGCTGCGGGTGTTCCTGCGCGAGGAGAACGCCGCCCACCACCGCACGATGCTGCTCACCACCCACGACATGGACGACGTGGAGCGCCTGTGCGAGCGGATCCTCGTCGTCGACCACGGCCACCTCGCCTACGACGGCGACCAGGCCGGGCTGGTGGCCCGGGTCGGCGCCCGCCGGGTGCTGGTGGTCGACCTGGTCGAACCCCTCGCGTCGTTGAGCGAGGCGGTGGCCGACCTGCCCGGGGTGGAGGTGATCGCGGTCGAGGGCGACGGGCTGCGTCACACGCTCGCCTTCGCCCCGGGTGAGGTGACCGCCGCGCAGGTGCTGGCGCGGGTGGGCGAGCGCGCCGACGTCCGCGATCTGAGTATCGCCGAGCCCGACATCGAGGACGTCGTCCGCCGCCTCTACGCCCGGTCCTGACTACTCCTCGGCGCTCCACGCCGCGCGCAGCCCCACCCGGCCGCCGGTCTGCAGCAGCGCCCGCAGGGTTACCCTCTCCCGACCTCCGCGCGCTCACCCGTGTGCAGTAGGCGGCGCATTGAGGCGCGTATACCGCCGGCTTGTGCACACTCGTGGGGCCGGCCGCACCCGACCACGCCTCAAGCGGCCGGCTGGTGAGGACTGCTTCTCCCCCGCGACGCGGCAGTCTCCCCCCACCTGCGTGGAGGGAGACTGCGCGGGGGTCGCGGTCACCGCCGCGCGGCTCAGGCCGCGGGGCTCGAGCCGGACGGCGTGGTCGCCGACCCGCTGGGAGCCTGACCGTTCGGAGCCTGACCGTTCGGAGCCTGACCGTTCGGAGCGCCCTGCGGAGCGGGGTCGCCCATGCCCATCCCGTCCTCGACCTTGGCCACGGCGAACGCCGCGTCGAGCTTCACGGTCACCTCGGTGCCGTCGGCCCTGGTCATGTGCGCCTCGTACTCGCCGTCACCGGCGTCGGTCTCGACCCGGTACACCGTCCCGCCTGGCACGGCCTTCAACGCCGCCGCGGTGACCTTCGCGGCGTCCGCGGTGCTCAGCGCCTTCTCGTCGTCCCGGACCGGGGAGGACCCGAGGTGGGCACCGCCCGGACCGCGCCGGCCGGCCTGACCGCTCGGGGCCTGGGTGTCCGAATTGCCGTGGGCCGGGGACGAGGAGGTGCTGCTCGGGGTGGGGGTGGTGTCCGCGGACGCCGACAGCGTGCCGGCGAGCACCCCACCGGCGATGGCTCCGGCCGCGAGCAGTCCTGCCCCCGCAGCCAGCCGACCGGTGCGGCGGCGGGACGTACCCGTCTCGGGCGTCACATCGTTGGTCATCGTGTGTCCTCTCCTGTCTCACGCCCGCGCTCTGCGGGCACAGGAACAGCGTCGAACGCCCCGCTGGCAGACCCCTGGTGCGGGCCTGTCCCAGGCCTGTGAAGAACGGGGAGGAACACGACGGAGGGGGTGGTTCCGACCCCAGGTACGGGTCGGAACCACCCCCTCGCCACGATCAGCGACCGTGCGGTGGATCAGCCTTCCTCAGCGGCGCCCAGCTCGGGCGAGCCGATGCCGCCGGTGGCGGCCGGTTCGACCAGGGCCGCGTCGGGCACCGGGGTCTTCGCGGTGCCGACGAAGGTGAAGTGCGCGTTCTCGCCCTCACCCTCCGCATCGACCACCACGATCTGGCCGGCCTTCAGCTCGCCGTAGAGGATCTTCTCGGACAGCGCGTCCTCGATCTCGCGCTGGATGGCACGGCGCAGCGGGCGGGCGCCCAGCACGGGGTCGTACCCCTTGACCGCGAGCAACTGCTTCGCCGCGGGACGCAGCTCGATGCCCATGTCCCGGTCCTTGAGCCGCTCGTCCACCTTGGCGATCATCAGGTCGACGATCTGGACGATCTCCTCCTGGGAGAGTTGCGGGAACACGATCATGTCGTCCACCCGGTTGAGGAACTCTGGCCGGAAGTGCACCTTGAGCTCGTCGGCGACCTTGGCCTTCATCCGCTCGTAGCCGGTCTTGAGGTCGTTGCCGGCCTGGAAACCCATCTGCTGACCCTTGGAGATGTCACGGGTGCCCAGGTTCGTGGTCATGATGATGACGGTGTTCTTGAAGTCGATCGACCGCCCCTGGCTGTCGGTCAGCCGACCGTCCTCCAGGATCTGCAGCAGGGCGTTGAAGATGTCCGGGTGGGCCTTCTCCACCTCGTCGAACAGGACCACCGAGAACGGCTTGCGCCGCACCTTCTCGGTGAGCTGGCCGCCCTCCTCGTAGCCGACGTAGCCGGGCGGGGAGCCGAACAGCCGAGACACGGTGTGCTTCTCGCTGAACTCGGACATGTCGAGCTGGATCAGCGAGTCCTCGTCACCGAACAGGAACTCGGCCAGCGCCTTGGCCAGCTCGGTCTTCCCGACCCCGGTGGGGCCGGCGAAGATGAACGAGCCACCGGGCCGCTTGGGGTCCTTCAGGCCGGCCCGGGTGCGCCGGATCGCCTGGGACATGGCCTTGATCGCCTCGTTCTGGCCGATGATCCGGCGGTGCAGCTCGTCCTCCATGTGCAGCAGGCGTGAGGACTCCTCCTCGGTGAGCTTGAACACGGGGATCCCGGTCGCCGTGGCGAGCACCTCGGCGATCAGTTCCTCGTCCACCTCGGCCACGACGTCCATGTCGCCGGCCTTCCACTGCTTCTCCCGCTCGGCCTTGGCCACGAGCAGCTTCTTCTCCGTATCGCGCAGCGAGGCCGCCTTCTCGAAGTCCTGCGCGTCGATCGCGCTCTCCTTCTCGCGGCGGGTCTGCGCGATCTTCTCGTCGAACTCGCGCAGGTCCGGCGGGGCGGTCATCCGGCGGATCCGCAGCCGGGCCCCGGCCTCGTCGATCAGGTCGATCGCCTTGTCGGGCAGGAACCGGTCGTTGACGTACCGGTCGGCCAGGGTCGCCGCGGCGACCAGCGCGCCGTCGGTGATCGAGACCCGGTGGTGCGCCTCGTAGCGGTCACGCAGCCCCTTGAGGATCTCGATCGTGTGCGCGAGCGAGGGCTCCTGGACCTGGATCGGCTGCAGCCGGCGCTCCAGCGCCGGGTCCTTCTCGACGTGCTTGCGGTACTCGTCGAGGGTGGTGGCGCCGATGGTCTGCAGTTCGCCCCGGGCCAGCATCGGCTTGAGGATGGAGGCGGCGTCGATCGCGCCCTCGGCGGCCCCGGCACCGACCAGGGTGTGGATCTCGTCGATGAACAGGATGATGTCGCCGCGGGTGCGGATCTCCTTGAGCACCTTCTTCAGGCGCTCCTCGAAGTCACCGCGGTAGCGGCTTCCGGCGACCAGCGCGCCCAGGTCGAGGGTGTAGAGCTGCTTGTCCTTGAGCGTCTCGGGCACCTCGCCCTTGACGATCGCCTGGGACAGCCCCTCGACCACGGCGGTCTTGCCGACCCCGGGCTCGCCGATCAGCACCGGGTTGTTCTTGGTGCGGCGGGACAGCACCTGCATGACCCGCTCGATCTCCTTCTCGCGCCCGATCACCGGGTCGAGCTTGCCGTCGCGGGCGGCCTGGGTGAGGTTGCGGCCGAACTGGTCGAGCACCAGCGAACCGGACGGCGTGCCCTCCTGGGGCCCGCCGGCGGCGGCCGGCTCCTTGCCCTGGTAGCCGGACAGCAGCTGGATCACCTGCTGGCGGACCCGGTTCAGGTCGGCGCCGAGCTTGACCAGCACCTGGGCGGCGACACCTTCGCCCTCGCGGATCAGGCCGAGCAGGATGTGCTCCGTGCCGATGTAGTTGTGGCCGAGCTGCAGCGCCTCGCGCAGGGACAGCTCGAGCACCTTCTTGGCGCGGGGGGTGAAGGGGATGTGGCCGGACGGCGCCTGCTGGCCCTGCCCGATGATCTCCTGCACCTGCTCGCGGACGGCGTCCAGGGAGATCCCCAGGGACTCCAGCGCCTTGGCCGCGACGCCCTCGCCCTCGTGGATGAGGCCCAGGAGGATGTGCTCGGTACCGATGTAGTTGTGGTTCAGCATCCTGGCCTCCTCTTGGGCCAGGACGACGACACGGCGGGCGCGGTCGGTAAACCTCTCGAACATCTGCGCTCCTCGTGTGCAGTCGGGCAGTGCTGTTGCGTTGCGGCAGGAGGCCTACCGCGGACCTGTCGATGCTATCTGTGGCATCCGACAGGATCACCTGACGCGACCGACCGACATGCGGCCTGGATACGCCGGCGATCCGCCGATACCCGTGCTTCGGCCAACGGCGACCACGACTTTCGTGTTCCGCCGAGCCCGATCGAGCACAGCGTGTTCGCTGCGGGCGGAAGTCGAATGCCTCTAATCGGCCATATCGTGCGCAGAGCGCAACACTGGGCCATGATCCCCCAGAATACCGGGCGGTAACAGACATCCGAGACACCAGCCCTGGGCAGGCCGACGCGGAGGACGACGCGGCCGGATCGCGCGGCGTCAACCCCCGATCGCCGCTGCACCCCGGTGACGAGAGTCACGGCGGGCAGGTCGGATCACCCGGCCCTGCGCGAGACGGGCGGGCAGCCGCCGGGCCGCCGGGGCCGGGGACTGAGCCCAGGGGCGGCAACAAGAGCCTGAAGCAGGGAAAACCGCTCCGCCCGGGCCGCCCGGCATCTAGCCATCCGACGCGGCTCGGACCAGTATCTGCACATGATTCACCGCAGCCCTCTTCCAGACGTCCAGATCCCCCCGATGTCGGTCACCGACTACGTCCTGGCCCGGGCCAGGGAGTGGGGTGACAAGCCGGCCCTGATCGACGGCCCGACCGGGCGCACGATCACCTACGCAGGCCTCGACCACGCGGTGCGCTCCCTCGCGGGAGGCCTGGTCGCCGGCGGCTTCCCCAAGGGCAGGGTGGTGGCTCTGATGGCGCCCAACCTGCCCGAGTACGCCGTCGTCTTCCACGGTGTGGCGATGGCCGGCGGGGTGGTCACCACCGTCAACCCCACCTACACCCAGCGCGAGGTGCGTCAACAGCTCCTCGACTCCGGCGCCGAGGTGATGGTCACCGTCGGGGTGTTCCTCGACGTGGCCCTCGCCGCGGCCGAGGGCACCGCGGTGAACCAGACGTACGTGATCGGCGAGGTGCCGGACGGCGCGCCGCCCTCGGTCCGACCGCTCACCGCCCTGTTCGGCGCGGCCCTGACCGAGCAGGTCCCGGTGGACCCCGACGACCTGGTGGCGCTCCCCTACTCCTCGGGCACCACCGGGATCTCCAAGGGCGTCCTGCTCACCCATCACAACCTGGTGGCCAACATCGCCCAGGTGGTCGCGCCGGCGCACCTCGCCGAGGACGAGAAGCTGATCGCCGTCCTGCCGTTCTTCCACATCTACGGCATGCAGGTGATCATGAACTGTGGCCTGCGGGTCGGCGCAACGGTGATCACGATGCCGCGGTTCGATCTCGAGCAGTTCCTCGAACTGCACCAGCGCTACCGGGTGACCCGCAGCTTCGTCGCCCCGCCCATTGTGGTGGCCCTGGCCAAGCACCCCCTGGTCGACTCCTACGACCTGTCGTCCCTGCGCCAGGTCTTCTCCGGGGCGGCTCCGCTGTCGGCCGAACTGTCCCTCGAGGCGGGCGCACGGCTCGGCTGCGAGGTGGTCCAGGGTTACGGGATGACCGAGATGTCGCCGGTCTCGCACCTGACCCCGCTCGGGCACGCCAAGCCGGGATCGGTGGGCATCACCGCACCCAATACCGAGATGCGTATCGTCGATCCGGCCACCGCCACCGACTGTGAGGACGGCGTGGACGGCGAGTTGTGGATCCGCGGCCCCCAGGTGATGCGCGGGTATCTGAACAACCCGGCGGCCACCGCTTCGACCCTGGACGAGGACGGCTGGCTGCACACCGGCGATATCTGCCATGTGGACGCCGACGGGCATGTGTTCGTGGTGGACCGGCTCAAGGAATTGATCAAGTACAAGGGCTTTCAGGTTCCGCCGGCCGAATTGGAGGCCCTGCTGCTCACCCATCCGGCGGTCGCCGACGCCGCGGTCATCGGCCGGCCCGACGAGGAGGCCGGAGAGGTTCCGGCCGCCTTCGTGGTGCTGCGCCCGGGCTCACAGGTGAGCGCGGAGGAGATCCAGGCCTTCATCGCCACTCAGGTCGCCCCGTTCAAGCAGATCCGTCATCTGACGTTCGTGGAGACGATTCCGAAATCGGCCTCCGGAAAGATCCTGCGCAGGCTGCTCCGAACCGACCCGGCGGACAACTGACGGATTCCGGGCACGGCCTGGAGCGGTCCGGGCAGAGCGAAGGGCGGGTATCCCCTGGCCGGATACCCGCCCTCACGCGTCCCGGCACCGCTGCGGCGGGCCGGATCGGGCACTCAGTGCGCGCTGTCGTAGGCCGCCATCACTTCGGAGGACACCCGACCCCGGTCGCTGACCTGGAAGCCGTTCTCGCGCGCCCAGACCCGGACATCCCCGAGCGAGGCCCGGGGGGCCGCACCGTTGCTGCGCGCCTTGGGAATGGAGGAACGCCGAGCGGCCGTGCGGCCCCCAACGCGACGTGCATGACCGATCCACGGACCGATCGACTCCCGAAGTGCCTCGGCGTTCTCCGCCGAAACATCGATCTCGTAGCTGACACCGTCCAACGCGAAGCTGACGGTCTCCTCAGCCTCACCCCCGTCGACATCGTCGACCAGGAGGACCTGGACCTTCTGAGCCATGAATTGCTCCTGACAAAGTGAGGGAACTTGCCGTTCCCATAGTGTGTATCCGAGAAGGCTCGATGTCAAAGCAGCTGACCGCGATTCGCCCTCCCGTGACGGGCATTCCTCCGACCGGGGCGGGCATTCGTGGGAATCGTCGATCAACCTTCCCGCAATTGTTGCCTATCGAGATCGTTCGACTCCGTAAGGTCATCACCAGCAGTTCGGCGTTCAACCCCGGGTCAACACCGGATCAATCGGCAATCAACGATCCGGGGGCTCCTCGACCGACCGCTCGGAAGCGAGTGCCGGCGAGGCCGAGGACCCATTCGCGTTCTCCTGCGCCCGCTCGTAACGCGCGGCTGCGGCGCGCTCACGCCGGTCCGCCTGAAGCAGCGCCCGGATACCGATCACGAAGAACAGGAGGGCACCGGCCGAGGGCAGCACAGCTGCAAGGATTCTCACGTCAGGAGAATACGTCGTGGCGTCCCGCCACCGCGGTGCCGGGGTGTTCTAGGCCTGGTACTTCGGCAGGACGCCATGGACCAGTCGTTCGTGGTCGGGCAGGCCCTGGCCCGCGCCCAGACCGCGCAGCACCGTGGCTTCCTCCTCACGCCGATCCAGCACATCACGGACCGTATGCAGAATGTGCGGGTCGTCGGTGCGCCGGGCCAATTGTCGGAGCACGCTCATGATGGCGTCGTGACTGGCGAGAAGCCCCTCGATCACCGACCCGGGCTGATCCGGATCACCCCGGCCGCCGTCGAAGCCCGCGGGCAGGTCGGCCCCGGCCGCCACCGCACAGGTGGCCAGGAAGGACAGGTCCCGCACGTCCCGTTCGACCAGGGCCGACCATTTCCGGACGTCGCGTTGTTCCAGGGCGAGCGCGCCGATGGTGCGCAGCAGATCCTCGGCCTGCAGGGAGACCGCCGAGCGCAGCAGTTGCCGCACAGCGCCGTCGAGGGCCACCGGGCGAGCCGGTGGCGGAGGAGACGATTGCGAGGTGGCGGAAACCACCATGACGGGCCTGCCCTTCGATGACCTACCCCCGCGCTGGCGCCTCATAGTAGTCGTTCGACTACTTACAGTCTGCAGACGCGCCGAGCCACCGCGCACCCGGCTGGGACCGGGATTGACCGACGCCTGATCGGGGAACCCTTCCGACATCACCCTTCCCCTGCCTGCCCGGAGGCGCTCGTGTCCACCCGCACCCGCCGTCGCGCCAGTCCCGCCTGGGAGGGCCGGGCGTCGATCCAGGTGGCGACGCTGCCAGGTCACAGCCTCTACGCCCGGCACCTGTCCCACCCCGAGGGCGTGGACGGCGTCCACCGGCCGACGGTGGGCCTGCTCGGCGCGGCCCGCCGGGCCGGTTCGTTCGCTCCGCGATGGCTCGCCGCGCACCTGGACGCCGTGGACGTCGTGCATGTGCTCGGACTCCCGGCCGGCACCGGCCGCGAGGCCGCCGCCGCCACCAGCGCCGCGATCGACGCGGTGCGCTGCTCGGGCACCCCGCTGGTGGTGACCGCCTACCACCTGAGCGACCCGACCGGAGCGGATCCGATCGGCTATGCCGACCGGCTGTCCGAACTCGTCCTGCGCGCGGACGCAGTGATCACCTTGACCCCGTCGGCGGCCGAGGAGATCCGCGTGCGCTGGGCGGTCGAGGCGCTGGTGATGGGGCATCCCCACGCCGTCGACTTCGTCCGGATGCGCACGCCACGGTCCGCCCGCCGCTCGGGCCGGCGCAGGGTCGGGGCTCACCTCGGGTCCTTGCGCATGCCGAGCGACCCGGTGGACTTCGTCGACGCACTGACCCGGGCGGTGCGGATGACCGAGGGCGCCGAACTGCGCCTGCACCTGCACGAATCGGTCGCCGATCCGGGCGCGGAGGCCTACGCGCCCAGCGCCGTCCGCCGCATCGAGCACCTGGTCAGGCGGGCCGGGGGAACGTTGCTGCGGCACCGCCCGCTGACCGAGGCCCGGCTCTGGGACCACCTGTTCGCCCTCGACGTCTCGGTGATCCCGGGCCTGTTCGGATCGCATTCGATCTGGCCGGAGGCCTGCGCCGATCTGGGCACCCAGATCGTGCTGCCACGGTCCTCGCACGCCGTCGGGCAGCGGCCGGAGCCCGGCGCCGGGTCGACGTTCGAGGTCCACTCCGACGTCGACCGCACCGCCGAGGAGCTGGCCACGGCGCTGTGGACGCTCCACTCGCACGACCTCGCGACGCGCAGCGACCCCCAGCGCCGCTGGGCCGAGCGGGTGAACCTGTGCGAGCAGCACCGGGGCCTCTACGAACGCCTCCTGCACGGGGGCGCAGCCGGTGCGGTCAGAACAGGTTGAGCGCGACGTCCAGGGCACTGGCCTCCTGGACCAAGGAGTCCACGTACACGTGGTCGACCCCGGCCCGCGCGACCCGGGGTGCCTGGGCGAGCCCGAACCCGCCGGAGCAGGCGATCTCCACCCGTTCGGCCGTGGCCGCGCGGATCTGGGACACCGTCGAGGCCAGTTGATCCAGGCCGACCCCCTCGCAGACGATGAACCGGGCCCCGGCGTGGACCGCTTCGACCCCCTGCAGCGGGGTCTGCACGTCGATCTGCACCAGGGCACCGGGCAACCGGGACCGGACGGCGTCCAGCGCGCCGGCCACCGAGCCCGCGGCGGCGGCGTGGTCGACGGTCACATGCGCCGCGTCGTACAGCCCTGCTCTGCCGTTCGTGCCCCCGCCACAGCGCACGGCGTAGCGCTCCAGCGGCCGCAGACCCGGTGTGGTGCAGCGGGTGTCGAGCAGCCGGGTACCGGTTCCGGACAGCGCGCCCACCCAGGCCGCGGCCTGGGTGGCCACCCCGGAGAGGTGACGGATCAGGTTGAGGGCAGTGCGCTCGGCGACCAGCAGCACCCGGGTCGGCCCGCGCAGATCGGCCAGGAGGTCACCGGCCATCACCCTGGCCCCGTCGTGCACCCGCAGGTCCGCGGTCGGCACCGGCAGGTCCAGCCGGGCGGCGGCCTCGGCGAGCACGACCGGCCACAGCAGCAGGCCCGCCACCACGCCGTCGCGGCCGGCCACCACCTCGGCCCGCCGGTCGTCGTCCACGGGGACCGTCGCCGCGGTGGTGACGTCGACCCAGCCCGGCCCGAGGTCCTCACCCAGGGCCCGGACGACGAGATCGCGCACCCACTGGGGCTCCAGACCCGCCGCCGCGAGCGCGTCGCGGGTGCCCTCCTGCCACGGGGCCCTGGGGCCCTCGGCACGGTGCCGGCTCACGGCCGACCCCCATCGCGGTCGATGCTGCTCAGAGTGACCCCCACGTGACGGAAGGTACTCGGTCTGGGTCGCCGTTGCGGTGCGCATCCGGCGTTCCCGCCGCGTGTCGGCTCAGAGCTCGCGGCTCGGGGCAGGAGAGACCAGCCACTCCCCGGAGTGCTCCTGCCCGACCAGCAGAGGGACGTTGTCGATCAGCCGGGTGGTGCCCACCCGCGCCGCCAGGGCCAGCAGGGCCTCACCGCGGTACCACTCGGGCACGTCCTGCAACGTCTCCGGATGCACCAGCACGAGGTAGTCGACCTGGCACAGCGGCTCCCGGATCAGCACGGCACGCGCCGCGCGTCGCACCGCGCTGGCCCCCTCCGGCGCCGCCGCCTCGCCGGCGTGCAGGGCACGGGGAAGGGTCAGGGCCACCTCGCGGTCGAGCGCGGTGAGGTAGGCGTTCCGGCTGCTCATGGCCAACCCATCGGCCTCCCGCACCGTGGGCACGGCCACGATCCCGCACCCGAAGTCGAGGTCGCGGGCCATCCTGCGGATCAGCAGCAGCTGCTGGGCGTCCTTCTGACCGAACAGAGCCAGATCGGGGCGCACCAGATGCAGCAGTTTGGCCACCACGGTCAGCACGCCGTCGAAGTGGCCCGGCCGGCTGTGCCCCTCGAGCAACGTGCCGAGCGCCCCCGCCGAGACCCGCACCCCGGGGTCGCCCTCGGGGTAGACCACGTCGGGTCCCGGGGCGAAGACCACGTCCACGCCCTCCTTGGTGCACAGGTCGAGATCCTCGTCGAAGGTACGCGGGTACTTGGCGAGGTCCTCCTTGGGCCCGAACTGGAGCGGGTTCAAGAAGATCGTCATCACCACCCGGTCGGCCTTCTGTCGGGCCTGCCGCACGAGCGTGGCGTGGCCCTCGTGCAGGGCTCCCATGGTCATCACCACCGCCACGGACCCCTGGAGCTCGGCCCGCGCGGCGGCGAGCTCGGCACGGGTGCGTGCGACGACTGGTCGGGACACGGCGTGATTCCTCCAGGCACTGGATCACACCGCCGCCGCGCACCCCGTCGTGCCGGTCTCGCCGATGATCCGGCGCGCCACGTTACCGGGCCGGCTCACCGCTCGTGCAGCCGCCCCGACTCGGCCAGGGCCCGGGTGAGCAACCACTCCAGCTGCGCGTTCGTGCTGCGCAGATCGTCGGCCGCCCAGCGGGCCAGTGCGTCGTGCAGCTCGGGGTCGAGGCGAAGCAGGACCGCCTTGCGCTCGCGGCGTCGCCGAGGCGGTGGCCCCGGCGGCGAGGTGGCGCCGTCCTGGCTCATCCGTGACTCACGCGTACAGGGTCCCGGTGTTGACGACCGGGGAGACCCGGGAGTCACCGCACAGGACGACCAGCAGGTTGGAGACCATAGCGGCGCGGCGCTCCTCGTCGAGCTCGACCACTCCCTGGCGGCTCAACTCGGCCAGCGCCATCTGCACCATGCCGACCGCACCCTCGACGATCGTGGTGCGCGCCGCGACCACCGCCGCCGCCTGCTGGCGCTGCAGCATCGCCTGGGCGATCTCGGGGGCGTAGGCGAGGTGGCTGATCCGCACCTCGAGGATCTCCAGCCCGGCCACCGCCACCCGCTCGGCCACCTCCTGGGCCAGCTCACCCGAGATCACGTCGGTCGAACGGCGCAGGGACTCGACCTCGTCCCCGCCGTCGTAGGGGTAGGACCGGGCCACGTGGCGCACCGCGGACTCGGCCTGCACCTGCACGAACCCGACCATGTCCTCGACGGCGAAGGTGGCCTTGGCCGTGTCCGCGACCTGCCAGACCACGATCGCGGCGATCTCGACCGGGTTGCCGGTGGCGTCGTTGACCTTCAACCGCGGCGTGTCGAAGTTGTTCACCCGCACCGACACGGCCCGCCGCGTGGTCCAGGGCAGCAGCCAGACCAGCCCGGCGGTGCGCGCCGTGCCGACGTAGCGCCCGAACAGCTGGACGACGCGGGTCTGACCGGGCTGGATCACGGCGATCGAGGCGGCGGCCGAGATCGCGCCGAGCAGGCAGAGCAGGGCCAGGACGGCCAGGGTGACGATTCCCGCCCCGGACGCCCCGGCCGCACCGCCGTCCGGCTCGAGCCGTCGCACCAGGGTCACGACCGCGGCCCCAGCCGCGATCGCCAGGGCGAGGGCCACCGCGACCCCGACGAATCCGCTGGTCTGCCAGGCGGGTCGTTCCTGGACGTCGACCCGGATCCCCGCGTGGCCGACGGGTTCGGCCGGGGAGGGGTCCAGCAGGGACACGGGCACGGTGCTCGTCATCGGGATCAGCTCCTTGTCAGCGGACATCCGCTAACCAAGTGATATCACTTTGCGAGCTGGTGCGCCAGCGCCGGTACGCCCCGGCCCGGGCCGCTCAGGGGCTGTCGATCGGCCCCTCGGCCAGCACCGCGAGCAGGGCCTCGG
>JBAPWU010000507.1:0-1824 GCA_049283855.1 Kineosporiaceae bacterium | reverse complement strand
CCGGGGGAGATCGCCTATGCCGTGCTGGGCGACGCCGCCGGCGAGGGCTCGGCCGACCCGCGCGACGCGGCGGTCGCCGTCCCCCTCCAGGATGCCGCCCGCCCCTGGTACGCGACCCTGTGGGGATCGGTCGAGGCGGCCGGCGACCCCACCACCCGGCAGCGCGACCAGCCCTGACCTCCCGTACGCTCACCGACTGTGAGTCCATCGACCGAGATCCCCGTGGACGCGCAGGACCTCGCCGCGGTCCGGGCCCAACTCGGTCGTACCCCCCGGGGGGTGGTCGCGGTCGCTCACCGCTGCGGCTGCGGGCTGCCCGACGTCGTGCGCACCGCTCCCCGGCTGCACGACGGCACGCCGTTCCCGACGTCCTACTACCTGACCTGCCCGCGGGCCGCCGCCGCGGTCGGCACGCTGGAGGCGGGCGGGACCATGCGTGAGATGTCCCGGCGGCTGGCCGAGGACGGCGACCTGGCCGCCCGGTACCGGGCCGCGCACGAGGACTACCTGCACCGGCGGGCCGAGCTCGGTGAGGTGCCGGAGATCGACGGGGTGTCGGCCGGAGGGATGCCGGACCGGGTCAAGTGCCTGCACGTGCTGCTCGCCCACGCCCTGGCCGCCGGCCCCGGGGTGAACCCGCTCGGCGACGAGACCCTGGCCGCCGTCACCGGGTGGGAGCGGCGCGGGCCCTGCGTCGAGCTCGACCCGGGCGCGCTGTGACCCGGGTCGCCGCCGTCGACTGCGGCACCAACTCGCTGCGCCTGCTGATCGCCGAGGTCGACTCTGCCGCAGGCACTCTGGTCGACCTCGAGCGACGGATGGAGATCGTGCGGCTCGGTCAGGGGGTCGACCGGACCGGCCGGTTCCACCCCGAGGCGCTGCGGCGCACGCTCGACGTCACCGCGGAGTACGCGGCCGCGTGCACCGCCCAGCGGATCGAGCGGATCCGGTTCGTCGCCACCTCGGCCAGCCGGGACGCCGCGAACCGGGATGCGTTCGTCGACGGGGTCCGCGAGCGGCTCGGCGTGGAGCCGGAGGTGATCACGGGGCAGGAGGAGGCGCACCTGTCGTTCGTCGGCGCCACCCGGGGCCTGAGCGTGGTACCGGAGGGCGAGGTGCTGGTGGTGGACATCGGCGGCGGCTCCACCGAGGTGGTGCTCGGGGTGGCCGGGGGCCAGGTGCAGGCGGCGCGTTCGGTCGACGTCGGCTGCGTCCGCCTCCTCGAGCGGCACGGCGACGGCCCGGACGGCGTGCGGGCGGCCCGGGTGGACATCGAGGCGGCGCTGGACGACGTCGAGCGCACCGTGCCGGTCGCCCGGGCCCGGGCGTTGGTCGGTCTGGCCGGCACCATCACCACCGTGACCGCGCACGCACTCCGGCTCACCGCCTACGACGCGAGCAGGATCCACGGGGCCTCGCTCCCGCTGGCGCAGGCGATGGCGGCGTGCGACGAGCTGATCACGATGAGCCGGGAGCGGCGGGCCGCGCTGCCCTACCTGCACCCGGGGCGGGTGGACGTGATCGGCGCGGGCGCGCTGCTGTGGCGCTGCATCATGCGGCGAGCGGGTGAGGCGGCCGGGATCACCGAGGCCGTCACCAGCGAACACGACATCCTGGACGGCATCGCGTGGTCGATCGCCTGACCCGGATCCCCTGTCGTCGGCTGCTGGAGGTTCTCCCCGTGATACCGCGTGTCGGCCTCATGGCCGGTGCCGCGGTGCTGCTCGCGCTGTCCGGGTGCTCCTCCGGCGACCCCGAGGCGGCACCGGCGTCCGCGACGTCCGCGGCGGTGAGTGCTGCGCCGGCTCCGACGCGCTCGGGTCC
>JBAPWU010000506.1:0-6186 GCA_049283855.1 Kineosporiaceae bacterium | reverse complement strand
CCGCCACGACCAGCATCACGTGCAGCATCAGCGGGACCAGCCGGCAGGCCTCGACGGCGGCCCGGGCCACCCGCATCCGTTGCGGCGGGTGGTAGGTGCGGGTCTGGTCGGTGCGCGCAGCGGTGCGGCGCAGCAGGGCGGGCGGGCTGCCGATCCAGGAGGTGCCGGCCTTGGCCGCCGTGCGATGCGGGGCGGCCGACAGCACGGCCACCAGGCCCCGCTTGGGCACCTTGCGGCCGGGGGCGGCCATCCCGGAGTTCCCCACGAAGGCATGCTTGCCGACCTTCACCGGCTCGACCCGGAGCCACCCTCCACCCAGCTCGTAGCCACCGATCAGGGTGTCGTCGGCCAGGAACGCCCCTTCGGCCACCGAGGTCAGCTTCGGGATCATCAACACCGTGGAGGCCTCGACGTCGGGGCCGATCCGTGCGCCGAGGGCGCGCAGCCAGGTGGGGGTGAGCGTGCTGGAGTACAGCGGGAACAGCCAGGTGCGGGCCTCGTCGAGCACCCGGACGGTCGACCATGCCTGCCAGGCGACCCGGCCCTGTACCGGGTGCACGCCGGGCGCGAGCCCGACCCCGAGCAGGCGGACCGCCGCCCACACGCTCACGGTGAGGACGGCGACGGCCAGCACCGTGCCCGCCGGCAGCCAGATCAGGGCGGCACGGACGGCGTCCGACCGTCCCTGCGTGGCGCGCAGCGCGGGCCAGGCCACTGCCACGCCGGCCAGCACCGCCGGCACGGGCAGCCCGGCCAGCAGGACGGACGTCGCGGTGTAGGCCACCAACCAGCGGGCCCGGTTGTCGGGGCGGGTGTCGTGGTAGGGCCCGCGGGCCGGACCGATCCGTTGCGCCGGGGCGCCGGACCAGTACTCGCCGTCGGGAACGGTGCCGAAGACCGCCGATCCGGGTGCGATCTCGGCGTCGGCGCCGACGTGGGCACCCGGGGTGAGCGTGCTGCGGGCCCCGACCCGGGAGCGTGGCCCGACGTGCACGGCGCCGATCTGCAGCCGGCTCCCGTCGACCCAGTAGCCGGTCAGGTCGACCTCGGGCTCGATCGCGCACCCGGCGCCCAGGTGCAGCAGGCCGGTCACCGGGGGAATCGTGTGCAGGTCCACGTCCTTGCCCACGTGGGCGCCGAGAAGCCGTGCGTACCAACGCATCAGGACGGCGCCGGAGAGGTTCGCGGTGCCGAGCTCGTCGGCGAGGCGCTCGGCCAGCCACATCCGCAGGTGCACCCTGCCGCCGCGCGGGTAGGAGCCGGGGCCGATCCCGCGCAGGATCAGCCGGGCGCCCAGTGCCCCGGCGAGCATGCGCCCCGGCGGGAGGATCAGGACGGACCAGCCGAGGGCGACCCACCACCAGGACACGGTCGGCACCCAGGCGAGGCCGGGGGCGCCGATCGCGGCGGTCAGGTCGGCGCCCGCGGCCAGCCAGGTGAGCCAGCGCAGTCCGCTCAGGGTGCGCAGCGGCCAGGTCGCCACCACCTGGCCCACCTGGGTCTTGAGCGGCACCGGGGGAACATCGGTGTTCAGCCTCGACGTCGGGGCGGCCATCTCGTCGAGGTAGCGGGCCAGGGCGGCCAGGGTCGGGTGGTCGTAGATGTCCGCGACGGTGATCTCCGGATGGGTGGTGCGCAGCCGGGAGACCATCTGCGCGGCGGTCAGGCTGCCGCCACCCAGGTCGAAGAAGTCGTCGTCGGCGCTGGACACGCGGGCTCCGAGCACCTCGGCCCAGTCCGCGCGGATGCGGGCCTGGGTGCCGGGCAGGTCGAGGTCGGGGCCCTCCTCGTCGGCGCCGGCCAGCGGCCAGGGCAGGGCGTCCCGGTCGATCTTCCCCGAGGTTCGGGTGGGCAGGTCCTCGACCACGGCCAGGCGCGGCACCAGGGCCGCGGGCAGGTCGCGGCGCAGGATCTCCAGACTCGAGGTGGGGTCGAAGGGTGTCTGCGCAGCCGGATCGGGCGTGACGTAGCCGATCAGGATGGCGTTGCCGGAACCGGTCCGGCGCACCGCCGCGGCGGCCGCGCTCACCCCGGGCAGGGCGAGCAGCGCGCTGTCGATCTCGCCCAGCTCGATCCGCCGTCCGCCGACCTTGACCTGGTCGTCGGCACGACCCATGAACAGCAGGCCCTCGTCCTGGTAGCGCACCAGGTCGCCGCTGCGGTAGGCCCGCTGCCAGCCGAGGCTGGGCATCGGGGCGTACTTCTCGGCGTCCTTGGCCGGATCGAGGTAGCGGGCCAGGCCGACGCCGCCGATCACCAGCTCGCCGACCTCGCCCTCGGCGACGTGCTGTCCGTCGCCGTTCACCACGGCCAGGTCCCAGCCGTCCAGGGGCAGCCCGATCCGCACCGGGGGCTCGCCGGTGAGCCGGGCGGCGCAGGCGACGACGGTGGCCTCGGTGGGGCCGTAGGTGTTCCACACCTCGCGGCCGGGGGTGGCCAGCCGGGCGGCAAGTTCGGGCGGGCAGGCCTCGCCGCCGAGGATCAGCAGCCGGACGTCGGCGAGCGCGTCGGCCGGCCACAGCGCCACCAGGGTCGGCACGGTGGAGACGATGGTGATGTCGTTGGCGACCAGCCAGGGGCCGAGGTCCATGCCGCTGCGGACCAGGGATCGCGGCGCGGGCACCAGGGCGGCCCCGTAGCGCCAGGCCAGCCACATCTCCTCGCAGGAGGCGTCGAAGGCCACCGACAGGCCGGCCATCACCCGGTCGCCGGGCCCGATCGGAGCGTGCTGGAGGAACAGCCGGGCCTCGGCGTCGACGAAGGCGGCGGCGTTGCGGTGGGTGACCGCCACGCCTTTCGGGGTGCCGGTGGAGCCGGAGGTAAAGATCACCCAGGCGTCGTCGTCCGTTGTCGGGCCGGCTTCGATCGCAGCGGTCACGATCGGGTCCGCACCGGCCCGGCGCGGGGTGATCGTGAGGTCGTTGCCGATCACCGCCGCCACGCCACCGCGACCGGCCTCGGCGAAGACGGTGCGGGCGCGCTCGTCGGGATCGTCAGCGTCCACCGGAACGTAGGCGGCACCGGAGAGCAGCGTGCCCATGATCGCGACGTAGAGGTCGGTGGTGCCCGAGGCGATCCGGATGCCGACCGTGTCACCGGCGCCGATCCCGAGCCCGGCGAGGGAGGCGGCGACGTCCTGGGCCTCCTCGGCGAACTCCTCGTAGGTGAGCACGACCGCGCCGTTGTCCAGCGCCGGGCTGTCCGCATGCTCGGCCACGCTGGCCCGGAACACCTCGACCAGCGTGCGCGGGGCCGGCGAGAACTCGCCGCGAAGCAGAGACATGCGCCGCACCCCCTCCGTCGGCCTCACCCACCCCCCGCGTGGGCACGGTGTCACACAGTGCCCGTCGAGCGAGCACGATGCCACACTGTGCCCGCGACGGGTGAGCGATCCTTCACGCAGCCGGTTCGGCGTGGTGGCGGTCGGTGATCGGCCAGATCGGCCGCACGGAGAAGCGATCGCAGGCGGCCAGACCGCACGGAGAAGCGATCGCTGGGGACCAGGCTGCTCAGGCTGCTGCGCGCGGGACCACGACGATGCCCTCTGGCTGCGGCCTCCGGCCGGCCAGGCGGAGGAAGGCGTCGACCTCGCGGGCGAAGCCGGATGGGTTGTCGATGATCTCCACGGGACCGAAGGGCAGCAGCAGGACTCCGCCGATCACCATGCGGCGCGATCGCTGCATGGTCCGCAGGTAGGCCGCGGGGGCGAGGTGCCAGGCGAAGGAGTCGATCTCGAGCGCAGCCCCGAACTGGGGCCAGTAGCAGTCCGGTGTCAACAGGAGGGTGCCGTCCGGTCGACACAGGCTGACGTTCCACAAGGGGGCCGGGATCCCGTACCGGCGCATGGCGTCCTTGCCCTTCGCCTCGGCCACCGACCGGACGCCGTCGGCCACTTCGCCGAGCACCAACCGGGCCAGCGCCGTCCGCGCCCGGGCTGCGCCGAGGACCTGCGTGCGGAGATCCTCGACGGTGCACAGCCGGTTCTGCACGGTGGACGCGACCAGATCACGGACGGCGTCGAGGTTCTCGATCCGGCGGACGGCGTCGACCAGCGCCCGCGGGACGGGAGCGTAGGGGATGCCGTCCAGCGGGAGCGGCTCGGGTAGCCGGCGGGTGCGCTCGACGCGCACATAGCCGAAGGACTTCCGTTGCCGATCCACCGGCACCAACACGTCGACGTGACGTTCGGACGACAGCGTGCGCAGCCCTTGAGCGCGTAGTGCGTCCAGGCCTGTGATCACGGACTCCTCCCCGCAGAATGCCCGGGCGCCCAGAAGGAGTTCGCGCCGGGTGGGGGTGCCTCGATGGGCGAGGACCACCCCGGGCAGCAGCCGCTGCCACGGGCCGCGCGGGGCGATGCGCCGGGTGATCGACGAGGTGGACAGGCCGAGCGCAGCCAGATGGGCGTGCGTCGCCACGAACTGCTGGGCGCGCAGCCCGTCGTCGATGGCGGCCGGGTCGAAGCGTCGGGCGGTCATGGTAGGCAGCGTGCGTCGTCCCCCCGGAGGCGTCGAGCCCGGATCACCCGTTTGTGGACAACATAAGGACAAGGGCCCTCTGTGGACGTGACGACGAGGACCACGCGAGCAGCCTCGCCGGGCTTCAGATGCCTGGGCCGGTGCGGCTTGTCGCGCACGGTGGGTAGCCAGCGCCCGAGCTCTGTGTGGCGGCGCCCTCATCCGCTGCGGGCACGGTGTGACGTCGCCCTCGCCGGACGGGCATTGTGTGACATCGTGCCCACGGTGATGGGGACTGTGCGCGTGGAGATCTGGTCGGACGTCGTGTGTCCGTGGTGCTACATCGGCAAGCGCCGCTTCGAGCGGGCGCTCGAGCAGTTCCCGCACCGGGATACGATCGAGATCCGCTATCGCTCCTTCCAGCTCGACCCGGATGCCGCGGCATTCGACCCCCGCGCCGCGCCTCGGGACCTCGCCACCTACCTGGGCACCAGGTACGGCGGAGGGCGGGAGGCGGGCCTGCGGATGCTGGCGCACGTGACCGGGATCGCCGCAGCTGAGGGCCTTGTCTTCGACCTGGAGCATGCGCGCGGCGGAAACACCCTCGACGCCCACCGGGTGCTGCACGCCGCACATCGCGCCGGCGGGCCCCTCCTGCAGGGGGAGGTCAAGGAGCGGCTCCTGCGGGGCTACTTCTGCGAGCGCGAGGACATCGGCGACCCGCAGACCCTGGTCCGGCTCGGGGCCGACGCGGGCCTCGGCGGCGAGCTCGCCCGCGAGGCCCTGGCCGACGACACGCTCCGGGCCGATGTCCTGGCGGACCAGGCTCAGGCCCGCGCGTTCGGGGTCACGGGTGTGCCGTTCTTCGTTCTCGACCGGCGCCTCGGCGTGTCGGGGGCTCAGCAGGTTCAGGTCTTCGCCGACGTCCTGGCCCGGGCCTGGGCCGATCTCGCATCCGCCGGGGACGCCGTCCCTTCTCACTCTGAGTAGTCCTCGGCCCGGCTCCGCGCGGCGTCATGACCATCCCCGCCGAGCACGGTGTGACGTCGCACCCGGCAGACGGGCACTGTGCCCAGGGTCGACCGGGGGAGGACCGGGGAGGACCGGGGGAGGACCGGGCACAATGGCGGGCGTGGCGGGCGTGGCGGGCGTGGACGGGAGTGGGACGGGGCTGGTGATCGGGCCGCACCGGGTGGCGACCCTGGTGGTGCTGGCCCCGATGGCCGGGATCACCAACCAGGCCTACCGGCGGCTGTGCCGGGAGCAGATGGTCGCCGCCGGCGGCGACGGCCTGTTCGTGAGCGAGATGGTCACCTCGCGGGCCCTGCTCGAGCGCAACGACGAGTCGATGCGCCTGATCGCCCACGACCCCGACGAGCATCCGCGCTCGGTGCAGCTGTACGGCGTCGAGCCGGGTACCGTCGCCGCCGCCGTGGCGCTGCTGGTCGAGGAGGACCGCGCCGACCACATCGACCTCAACTTCGGGTGCCCGGTGCCCAAGGTCACCCGCAAGGGCGGCGGCAGCGCCCTGCCGTGGAAGACCGGCCTGTTCACCGCGATCATCGCCCACGCCGTGCGGATCGCCGCTCCGGCCGGCATCCCGGTCACGGTGAAGATGCGGATGGGCATCGACACCGACCACCTGACCTACCTCGAGGCTGGCCGGATCGCCGAGGCCGAGGGCGTGGCCGCCGTCGCCCTGCACGCCCGCACCGCCGCCCAGTACTAC
>JBAPWU010000505.1:0-9963 GCA_049283855.1 Kineosporiaceae bacterium | reverse complement strand
ACCCACGCCAACCGGGCGCCGCTGTCCTGGGCCAGCCGGACCGCCGCGGTCAGCGCGCCGGGCACGCTGACCAGCCGCTCGCCGACCAGGATCACCGCGCCCTCCTGGCGCACCGCCTCGGCTGCCTCGGACACCTCCTCGGCACGATCGATGATCGCCTGGATCACCTCGGCCTCGGTGCCCGGTGTCGCCGGGATCAACCGGCCGCCCAGCTTGGTCAGGCCGCGGCTGGCCCACGGAGCCACCGCGTGCACGGCCAGCGGGACACCGGGACGGGTGGTCGCGGCCTTGCGCAGCCGGAGGAAGACGATCGGCGACTCCTCCTCGGGCTCGAACCCGAGCAGCAGCACCGCCGGTGCGCGCTCCAGCTCGCCGTAGGTCGGCCCCATCGGGCGACCGGCCACCGAGTGCGCCAGGAAGTGGGACTCCTCGGCGGAGTGCGGCCGGGCCCTGAAGTCGACGTCGTTGGTCCCCAGCGCGACGCGGGCGAACTTCGCGTAGGCGTAGGCGTCCTCGACCGTGACCCGGCCGCCGACCAGGACCCCGACCCTGCCGCGGCGGGCCGCGGCAAGCCCCCGGGCCGCGGCCTCCAGGGCCTCGGGCCACGACGCGACCCGCAGCTCCCCGCTCTCCCGGTCGCGCAGCATCGGATGGGTGATCCGATCCGGCGCGGCGGTCCAGGTGAACGCCCAGCGACCCTTGTCGCAGTTCCAGTCCTCGTTGACGGCCGGGTCCTCGAAGGCCAGCCGCCGGGTCACCGCACCGCGGCGGTGATCGACCCGCAGGGCGCAGCCGGAGGCGCAGTGCTCGCACACCCCGGGCGTGGAGACCAGGTCGAACGGGCGGGCCCGGAACCGGTAGGCGGCGCCGGTGAGCGCTCCCACGGGGCAGATCTGCACCGTGTTGCCGGAGAAGTAGCTGGCGAACGGCTGGCCGCTCTCGGTGACCGCGGCGTCGCCGGCGGTCGAGAAGCCGAGCACCTCGGGCGAGAAGGTGCCGATCTGCTGGTTCGCGCCGCGCATCTGCAGGTCGATGAACGGGTCACCGGCGATCTCCTGGGAGAACCGGGTGCAGCGCTGGCACAGGATGCACCGTTCACGGTCCAGCAGCACCTGGGTGGAGATCCGGATCGGTTTGGCGAAGGTGCGCTTGGTGTCGACGAACCGGCTCTCGCTGCGGCCGTTGGCCAGGGCCTGGTTCTGCAGCGGGCACTCGCCGCCCTTGTCGCAGACCGGGCAGTCCAGCGGGTGGTTGACCAGCAGGAACTCCATGATCCCGCGCTGGGCCTTCTCGGCCACCGGTGAGGTCCTCTGGGTGCGCACCACCATGCCGGGCGTGCACTCCATCGCGCAGGAGGCCTGCGGCTTCGGCATCGGGCGCACGACGCCGTCCGGGCCGGGCATGGCCACTTCCACCAGGCACTGCCGGCAGGCCCCGGCAGGGGCGAGCAGCGGGTGGTCGCAGAAGCGCGGGATGGCGATCCCCAGCTGCTCGGCGGCCCGGATGATCAGGGTGCCCCTGGGCACGCTGATCTCGATGTCGTCGATGGTCACGGTCACCAGCTCGGGTGGGGCAGATCCGGCGGGGTTGGCTGGGCTCGCGGTCACGGTCATCAGGCGAACGCTTCCTGGAAGACGGTGGACTGGGCGGGGTCGAAGGGACAACCGCCCTCGGTGAGGTGGCGCAGGTACTCGTCCCGGAAGTACTTGATCGACGACATGACCGGGCTCGTCGCACCGTCGCCGAGGGCGCAGAACGACCGGCCGAGCAGGTTGTCACAGATGTCGAGCAGCGTGTCCAGGTCGGCCTCGCTGCCCTGCCCGTGCTCGAGCCGGTGCAACACCTGGACCATCCAGTAGTTTCCCTCCCGGCACGGGGTGCACTTGCCACAGGACTCGTGCTTGTAGAACTCGATCCAGCGCAGCACCGCCCGGACCACGCAGGTGGTCTCGTCGAAGATCTGCAGCGCGCGCGTGCCCAGCATCGACCCGGCCGCACCGACCGACTCGAAGTCGAGCGGGACATCCAGATGCTCGCTGGTGAACAGCGGGGTCGAGGAACCTCCCGGCGTCCAGAACTTCAGGGCGTTGCCGCCGCGCACGCCACCGGCCATCGCGAGCAGTTCGCGCAGGGTGATCCCGAGCGGGGCCTCGTACTGGCCGGGCCGGGTGACGTGTCCCGACAGGGAGAAGAAGCCGAACCCGGTCGACCGCTCGGTACCCATGCTCTTGAACCAGTCCGCGCCGCCGGTCACGATCGACGGCACGCTGGCGATGGACTCGACGTTGTTGATCACCGTGGGGCGGGCGTAGAGGCCGGCCACGGCGGGGAACGGCGGCTTGAGCCGCGGCTGGCCCCGGCGGCCCTCCAGGGAGTCCAGCAGCGCCGTCTCCTCGCCGCAGATGTAGGCGCCGGCCCCTGCGTGCACCACGATGTCGAGGTCGAACCCGGAGCCGAGGATGTCGGTGCCGGCGTAACCCTTGGCCGTGGCCTCGGCCACGGCGTTGAGCATCCGGCGGTAGACGTGCACCACTTCACCGCGCACGTAGATGAACGCCTTGTGGCAGCCGATCGCGTAGCTGGTGATGATCACACCTTCGACGAGGGCCTGCGGGGAGGCCATCATCAGCGGGACGTCCTTGCAGGTGCCCGGCTCGGACTCGTCGGCGTTGACCACGAGGTACCGGGGCCCGCCGTCCGGCTTGGGCAGGAACGACCACTTCAGGCCGGTCGGGAAGCCGGCGCCGCCACGACCGCGCAGACCCGAGTCCTTGACCGCGGTGACGACGTCCGCCGGCGCCATGGCCAGCGCCGTGCGCAGCGCCTGGTAGCCGCCGTGGCGCTCGTAGGCGGCCAGGGTCCAGGAATCCGCGTCGTCCCAGTGCGCGCTCAGTACCGGGGTCAGGGTGGTCGCCACGGCTCAGCCCTCCTTGGTCTCGGTCGGCCCGGCCGCAGCGGCCGTCATCGGCGGCGGCGTCCAGCCGTTCAGCCGGGCCAGCTTGGTGCCCTCCAGGCTCGGGGCACCGGCGCCCACGCCCTCGTCGGCGTGGGTGTCGAGGAAGCCGGCGAGCACCCGGGAGACCTGCTTGAACGAGCACACCTTCGCCGCACCGCGGGTGGGTGCCACGTCCTCGCCGGCCCGCAGGCTGTCCACCAGGGTCTTCGCGCTGGACGGCGTCTGGTTGTCGAAGAACTCCCAGTTGACCATCACCACCGGGGCGTAGTCGCAGCCGGCGTTGCACTCGATCGCCTCGAGCGTGATCGCGCCGTCCTCGGTGGTCTCGTCGTGGCCGATCCCCAGGTAGGCCTCGAGCTCGGCGAAGATGGCGTCGCCGCCCATCACCGCACACAGGGTGTTGGTGCACACCCCCACGGTGTAGGTCCCGTTCGGGTGCCGCTTGAACTGGGTGTAGAAGGTGGCCACGGCGGCGACCTCGGCCATGGTCAGGTCGAGCTGTTCGGCGCAGAACTCGATGCCGTCGGTGCTGACGAAGCCCTCCTCGCTCTGCACCAGGTGCAGCATCGGCAGCAGCGCCGACCGGGGCACGGGGTACCGGGCGATGATCGTCTGCGCGTCGGCGGTGAGCCGTTCGCGGACGGCGCCGGACAGGCCGGATTCAGTGCGAGCCATCAGCGGTCCACGCCTCCCATGACGGGATCCAGGGAGGCCACGGCGACGATCACGTCGGCCACCTGGCCGCCTTCGCACATCGCCGCCACGGCCTGAAGGTTGACGAACGAGGGATCACGGAAATGGGCCCGGTAGGGGCGGGTGCCGCCGTCCGAGACCAGATGGACGGCGAGCTCGCCGCGAGCCGACTCCACCGCCTGGTAGACCTGGCCCGCCGGAACCCGGAACCCCTCGGTGACCAGCTTGAAGTGATGGATCAGGGCCTCCATCGAGGTGCCCATGATCTCCCGGATGTGGTCGAGGCTGTTGCCCATGCCGTCGCCGCCGACCGCCAGCTGCGCCGGCCAGGCGATCTTCTTGTCGGCCACCATGACCGGAGCGCCCTCGAGCGGCTGGAGCCGGTCGATGCACTGCTCGACGATCCGCATCGACTGCTTCATCTCCTCGATCCGGATCCGCAGCCGGCCGTAGGAGTCACACGTGTCCCAGATGGGGATGTCGAAGTCGTAGGTCTCGTAGCCGCAGTAGGGCTGGCTCTTGCGCAGGTCGTGCGGCAGCCCGGTCGAGCGCAGCACCGGACCGGTGATGCCCAGGGCCATGCACCCGGCCAGGTCGAGGTAGCCGACGTCGACCATCCGGGAGCGCACGATCGGGTTCTCGTTGGCCAGCTTCTCGATGTCGTCGATCCCCCGGCGCAGGTCGGGCAGGGTGACCCGGACCCGGTCCAGCGCGCCGGGCGGGAGGTCCTGGGACAGCCCGCCGGGCCGGATGTAGGCGTGGTTCATCCGTAGCCCGGTGATCAGTTCGAAGAGCTGCAGGACCCGCTCGCGCTCGCGGAAGCCGATGGTCATCACGGTGAGCGCGCCGATCTCCATGCCGCCGGTGGCCAGGGCCACCAGGTGCGAGGCGATCCGGTTCAGCTCCATCATCAGGACCCGGATCACGCTGGCCCGCTCGGGCACGTCGTCGGTGATCCCGAGCAGCCGCTCCACGGCCAGGCAGTAGGCGGTCTCCTGGAACAGCGGGGTGAGGTAGTCCATCCGGGTGCAGAAGGTCACGCCCTGGGTCCAGGTGCGGAACTCCATGTTCTTCTCGATCCCGGTGTGCAGGTAGCCGACCCCGCACCGGGCCTCGGTGACCGTCTCGCCGTCGATCTCCAGGATCAGGCGGAGCACCCCGTGCGTGGAGGGATGCTGCGGGCCCATGTTGACGACGATCCGCTCCTCGCCCAGGCTCGCGGCCTCCTCGGCGATGTCGGTCCAGTCGCCACCGCTGGCGCTGAACACCCGGCCGTCCTCGGCCCCGTCCTGGGCATAGGGGTCCCGCTGCGTCGTCTGGCTCATCAGCTGTACGACCTCCTGGTGTCTGGCGGGGGGATGGTCGCGCCCTTGTACTCCACCGGGATCCCGCCGAGCGGGTAGTCCTTGCGCTGCGGGTGACCGGGCCAGTCGTCCGGCATCTGGATCCGGGCCAGGGCGGGGTGCCCGTCGAACTGGATGCCGAAGAAGTCCCAGGTCTCCCGCTCGTGCCAGTCGGCCGTGGGGTAGACCGCGACCACCGACGGGATGTGCGGGTCGCCGTCCGGGCAGGTCGTCTCCAGCCGGATCCGCCGGTTGTGGGTGATCGAGAGCAGGTGGTAGACCGCGTGCAGCTCACGCCCCACGTCGTGCGGGTAGTGCACCCCGCTGACCCCGGCGCACATCTCGAAGCGCAGGTCGGGGTGGTCGCGAAGCACCTGGCAGAGGGTGACGATGTGCTCGCGGCGCACATGGAA
This sequence comes from Kineosporiaceae bacterium, assembly GCA_049283855.1. Taxonomy (GTDB): domain Bacteria; phylum Actinomycetota; class Actinomycetes; order Actinomycetales; family Kineosporiaceae; genus JADJPO01. The sequence goes on along the minus strand of JBAPWU010000505.1, from coordinate 4,558 downwards.
GGTCAACTCGCCGCGATCGACGACCACCTTCTCCACGGCGCTGGAGGCGTCCCCGTCCAGGGCCGCGGTGAGCGCATCGGCGATCTCGTCGAACGCCCCGCCGTAGGGGCGCTGGGCGGGGGCCGGCATCGTCACCGTGCGGACCAGTCCCTCGTACCCCGAGGTGTCCCCCGACCCGTGCACCCCGAACATGCCGGTGCGGGAATCGATCACCTCGGCCTCGGCGTCCGTGGTCGCCGGGACGTCGATCGGCTTGGTATCGGGCGTGCTCTCCTCGGGGCTCACCGCAGCAGACCCTTCATCTGGGACGTCGGCAGGGCGTTCAGGGCGGCCTCCTCGGCCGCGCGCGCGGCCTCGACCCGGTTCGCGCCGAGCGGCATGGCGGAGATCTTGTCGTGCAGGGTCAGAATGGCGTGCAGCAGCATCTCCGGGCGCGGCGGGCAGCCGGGCAGGTAGATGTCGACCGGGACGATGTGGTCGCAGCCCTGGACGATCGCGTAGTTGTTGAACATGCCGCCGCTCGAGGCGCACACACCCATCGAGAGCACCCACTTCGGCTCGACCATCTGGTCGTAGATCTGGCGCATCACCGGGGCCATCTTCTGGCTCACCCGTCCGGCCACGATCATCAGGTCCGCCTGGCGGGGCGAGGCGCGGAAGACCTCCATCCCGAACCGGGCGAGGTCGTACTTCGGACCACCGGTCGACATCATCTCGATCGCGCAGCAGGCCAGACCGAAGGTGGCCGGCCACAGCGAGCTCTTGCGCATGTAGCCGGCGAGGACCTCCACCGACGTCAGCAGGAAGCCGCTCGGCAGCTTCTCCTCGATCCCCATCCGACCTCTCCGTTCGCCCTCAGCCGTCTACCCGTGCGCCTGCGAGACCCGCCACCGTCCTGGTCAGTCCCACTCCAGGCCGCCGCGCCGCCACACGTAGGCGTAGGCGACGAAGACCGTGGCGATGAACAGGACCATCTCGACCACGGCGAAGAAGCCGAGTCGGTCGAAGGCGACGGCGAACGGGATCAGGAACACGCTCTCGATGTCGAAGACGATGAACAGCATCGCCACCAGGTAGTACTTGATCGGGAAGCGGCCACCGCCCGCAGCCTGCGGAGTGGGCTCGATGCCGCACTCGTAGGCGTCGAGCTTGGCCCGGTTGTAGCGCTTCGGGCCCGCGACCGCGGCGGCTCCGATCGAGAAGACGGCGAACGCTGCCGCGATGGCGCCAAGCACGAGGATCGGCACGTACGGGTTCACGCGCTCACCCTTCTCCGTCGGGTCGTTCTGCTGCTCGTTCGGTCACTCTGCGCCGGGGGACAACCACCGACAAACGGCATCGTCCCATCGGACGACGGACCCATCCTAGGGGCCCGCCGCTGGGTTTCGGCGCGCGGGGCCCAGAACCGGACCAGAGGCTGCATGTGCCCTTGTGAACGCTTTCACGAGACGGTGACCCGGATGAGCATACGGGCAGCCGGGCAGCGGGGTGATGACGCGTGGCCGCAGGTCAGGGCCTGATCGCCCGGTGCAGGGCGACGATGCCGCCGGACAGGTTGCGGTAGGCCACGTCCTCCCAGCCGGCGCCGCGGATCATCGTCGCGAGCGCGACCTGGTCCGGCCATTGCTGGATCGACTCGGCCAGGTACACGTACGAGTCCGGGCTCGAGGACACCCGCCGCGCCACGGAGGGCAGCGCCCGCATCAGGTACCCGCTGTAGACCCGGCGCAGCGGCCCCCAGGTGGGGTGGGAGAACTCACAGATGACCAGCCGGCCGCCGTGCCGGGTGACCCGTCGCAACTCGATCAGCGCGGCGTCCACCTCCACCACGTTGCGCAGGCCGAAGGAGATCGTGACCGCGTCGAAGGCGCCGTCCGCGAACGGCAGGTGCAGCGCGTCGCCGGCCACGAACGCCAGGTCGTCGCGACGCCTCTTGCCGACCTCGAGCATGCCGAGGGAGAAGTCGCACGGCACGACCCGTGCCCCGGCGTCCGCCAGACACTCGCTCGACGTCCCGGTCCCGGCGGCGAGGTCGAGCACCGTCTCGCCGGGGCGGACGTCGAGCGCCCGGGCCACGTGGGAGCGCCATCGCCGGTCCTGGCGCAGCGACAGCACGTCGTTGGTCCGGTCGTAGCGATGGGCGACCTCGTCGAACATCGCCGCGACCTCGTGCGGCTGCTTCTCCAGGCTGGCGCGGGGCATGACACCGATGCTCCCACCCCCGTCGGCTACGCGCTCGGGTCCCGGTCGGCTTACGCTGTGGCGGCGATGACCACCGCACCTCTGGGCGTGCCCCTCGTCGTACGCACGCTGCCGCTGACCGATCCCGGGCCGCTGCTCGACCTGCTGCCCCGGACGGCGCCACTGGCCTGGGTGCGTAGGGGCGAGGGCCTCGTCGGCTGGGGCGCCGTGGCCCGGATCGACCTGGCCGCCTCGGCCGGACCCGGAGAGCGGTTCGCGCAGGCCGATCAGGCCTGGTCGGAGGTGGTCGCCCGGGCCCTGGTGCGCGACGTGGTCGGCCTGCCCGGCACCGGGCTGGTCGCGTTCGGCTCGTTCAGCTTCGCGCCCTCCTCCCCCGTGGGTTCGCTGCTCGTCGTGCCCGAGGTGGTCGTGGGCCACCGGGGAGGCACCTGGTGGCTGACCACGGTCAGCGCGGGCGGCCTGCCCCCGCCGCCGGACCTTCCCGAGGTCGAGCCGGTCACCGCCCCGGGGGAGATCTCCTTCGCGGACGGCGCCCTGCCGGCCCCGCAGTGGGCCGGTGCGGTGGCCGAGGCGATCGCCCAGATCGGCGCCGGCACGGTCGAGAAGGTGGTGCTGGCGCGGGACATGGAGGCCCGGGCCGCCGTCCCGATCGACCCGCGCTGGCCCCTGCACCGGCTGGCCGAGCGCTACCCCGGCTGCTGGACCTTCTGCGTCGACGGCCTGCTCGGCGCGACGCCGGAGCTTCTGGTGCGCAGGGAGAAGGGACTGGTCACCTCGCGCGTGCTGGCCGGCACGATCCGCCGGACCGGGGACGACGCCCGGGACCTGAGCCTGGCCGCGTCCCTGGCCCGGTCGAGCAAGGACCTCGAGGAACACGAGTACGCCGTCCGGTCGGTCGCCGATGCGCTGGCACCGCACTGCACCTCGACCAACGTGCCCGAGTCGCCGTTCGTGCTGCACCTGGCCAACGTGATGCACCTGGCCACCGACGTGACCGGCGTGCTCGCCGATTCCTCGTCCTCCCTGGCCCTGGCCCAGGCGCTGCACCCCTCGGCCGCCGTCTGCGGCACGCCCACCGCCGCGGCGGGTGAGCTGATCGAGCGGCTGGAACGGATGGATCGCGACCGCTACGCCGGCCCGGTCGGCTGGATCGACGCCGAGGGGGACGGCGAGTGGGGCCTGGCGCTGCGCTGCGGCCGCCTGTCGGTGCAGGACCCGCGCAGGATCAGGCTGTTCGCCGGCTGCGGCATCGTGGCCGGGTCGGACCCGGAGGCCGAAGTGGCCGAGTCGGTGGCCAAGCTGGTGCCGATGCGCGACGCCCTGTCCGACTGATTCGCTCGGGCAACCCATTCGCTCGGGCAACCCATTCGCTCGCGCAACCCATTCGCTCGCGCAACCCATTCGCTCGCGCAACCCATTCGCTCAGGCAACCCATTCGCTCGCGCAACCCATTCGCTCGCGCATCTCCCCACGGGTGGGCCTGGCCGAGTCGTCACCTCGCGACGATGGAGATCACGTTGTAGATCACGATGCGGGGAACAGGGCGAGAACACCCCGAATCGGCCACCACCTCACGCATCGTGATCTACATCGTGATCTTGTTGTCGAGGGTTGACACCGACCACGCGCCCGGCGCGCGATGGAGATCACGATGCAAGGAAATGGTCGTGATGGCAGCCATCCACCTGCATCGTGATCTCCATCGTCACGCGATGACCCGACGGGCGGCGTCATGGACGGCGGTGCGCACGGCCGAGTGGAGCCGGCGCAGATCGGCCCGGTCGGCCCGGACCTCGACCACACTCGTGCCCGGATCGGGTTGCGCCAGAACGGATTCCAGCTCCTCGACGGTGTCCACCACGCGATGCGGCACCCCGAATCCGTGACACAGGGCCGCCAGGTCGGCGGCGTGCGGAGTGCCGAACAACCGCTCGAACACCGCCGCGTCGGCGGCACTGCGCTCGGCGAGCTCTCCGTACTCCAGCAGCGAGAAGATGCCGCCGCCGCCGTCGTTGAGCACCACGATCTGCAGGCCGGCCCGCTGCTCGCCGGAGGGCGTCAGCAGGGCGTTCGCGTCGTGCAGGAACGCAAGATCACCGGTCAGCAGGCGCACCCGCTCCCCCGTGGCCACCGCGATTCCCGTTGCCGTGGACACCGTGCCGTCGATCCCGGCGAGGCCGCGGTTGGCCACCACCCGGACGCCGTCCGCCAGGGCCGCCGCGGCGAGATCCAGATCCCGGATCGGGTTGCTGGACGCGGCGACCAGCAGGGCGCCCTCACCGCAGGACCGGGCGACCGCACGCGCCACCACCGGGCCGCTCAGCGTCGGCTCGCGGTCCAGCAGGGTGTCCAGCGC
>JBAPWU010000504.1:0-6027 GCA_049283855.1 Kineosporiaceae bacterium | reverse complement strand
GACAACATGGGCTTCGCGCTCAAGATCGCCGGAGTCTCGAAGGACGAGATCAAGCAGCGGGTCGCCGACGCCGCCAAGATCCTCGACCTGGAGCCCTACCTGGAGCGCAAGCCCAAGGCCCTCTCGGGTGGGCAGCGCCAGCGGGTCGCCATGGGCCGGGCCATCGTCCGCAAGCCCCAGGTGTTCCTGATGGACGAACCGCTGTCGAACCTGGACGCCAAGCTGCGGGTGCAGACCCGCACCCAGATCGCCTCCCTGCAACGCCGCCTCGGCGTCACCACCGTCTACGTCACCCACGACCAGACCGAGGCGATGACCATGGGCGACCGGATCGCCGTCCTCAAGGACGGCCTGCTGCAGCAGGTCGGTACCCCACGCGACCTGTACGACCGGCCGGACAACGTCTTCGTGGCCGGCTTCATCGGCTCCCCCGCGATGAACCTGCTCGAACTGCCCACCACCGACGGCGGGGTCAAACTCGGCGACACCGTCTTCCCGGTCGAGCGTGGGGTGCTGGCGAAGGCCTCGGGCACCACGGTCACCATGGGCATGCGCCCGGAGGACCTGAGCATCTCCGAGCACGGCCTGGCCGTTCAGGTCGATGTGGTCGAGGAACTCGGCGCCGACGCCTACATCTACGGTCACGCCGTGGGGGCCGACGACCTCCAGGTGATCGTCCGCACCGACGGCCGCAAGCCGCCGGAGAAGGGGGCGACGGTGCACTACACGCCGTCCCCGGAGCATGTGCACCTGTTCGACATCGAGTCCGGCGAGCGCCTGCGCGCCTGACCCCCGGACCTGCCCATGCTCCGCGGGTGACCATGGTTCGGCCCGGAAGGGCCCGGATGGTGGTCACCCGCGGAGCATGTGCGGGGTCCTGCCTCAGCGGGTGGCGACGGCGGCGACCGATGCGCCGTGGGCCTGCTGGTAGTGCGCGGTCAGCACCGCGCTGGCCTGCCCGGCGCGATGTGCGATGCTCCGCCCGCAGTGCGCGCAGCGCACCACCGGCAGGTGGGTCACCGTGATCGGATACGAGCGGCGCCGCGACGAAGTTCCCCGAGTCGTCATGACACTGAGTGTCTCAAACCTGGCGCCCGACCGCGAAACCACACCACCCAGCGTCACCCGGACGGCGCACGGCCTGACCCACCGACGCCCGTGGCCACGCTCGGTCAGCACACCCCGCGTCGGTGGCGACCCACGGCACAATGGACGCCGATGGCAACCACGACGCCCGGCGTCCCGGCCAGCCTGCTGATCACGGCAGCGGCCCCCGACCCCGCCCTGCTCGACCTGCCCTGGGACATCCCGCTCGAGGACTGGCCCGAGGAACGCCTCGCGGCGTTACCGCGCGGGATCTCCCGGCACACCGTGCGGTTCGTGCGGATGTCCGGCGCCGTGCTGGCGATCAAGGAGATCCATGCCGACCTGGCCCGACGCGAGTACGGCCTGCTGCGCAGCCTGCGCAAGCTCGGCCTGCCCGCGGTCGAGCCGATGGGCGTGATCAGCGGCCGCCGCGCCGGCGACGGCACCGAACTGGAGTCGGCGCTGGTCACCCGGCACCTGCAGTTCTCACTCCCCTACCGGGCGTTGTTCTCCCAGGCCCTGCGCGCGGACACCGCGACCCGCCTGGTCGACGCGCTCGCCGTGCTGCTGGTGCGGCTGCACCTGGCCGGCTTCTACTGGGGTGACGTGTCGTTGTCGAACACCCTGTTCCGCCGTGACGCCGGCGCGTTCGCCGCCTACCTGGTCGACGCCGAGACCGGGGACATGCACCAGACGCTCTCCCGGGGCCAGCGCGAGTACGACGTCGAACTGGCCGGCCTGAACATCGCCGGGGAGTGCATGGACCTGCAGGCCGGTGGCTTCCTGGACGAGAGCTTCGACCCGATCGAGATGATCGCCGTGCTGAGCCGGCGCTACCACTCGCTGTGGGCCGAGCTGACCGCGCCAGAGTCGTTCGAGAAGGGCGAGCGCTGGCGGGTCGAGGCAAGGATCAGGCGCCTGAACGACCTCGGCTTCGACGTCGGCGAGCTCACCCTGAGCACCGACATCGGCGGCACTTCCGTGATCATCGAGCCGAAGGTCGTGGACGCCGGGCACCACTCGCGCCGCCTCCTGCGCCTGACCGGTCAGGACGCCGAGGAGAACCAGGCCCGCCGCCTGCTCAACGACATGGACGGCTACATCGCCGCCGCCAACCGGCAGGACGACGACGAGGAGATGCTCGCCCACGAGTGGATGGCCCGGTGCTTCGAACCGGTGGTCCGCGCCATCCCCCGGGAGTTGCGCGGCAAACTCGACCCGGCCGAGATCTATCACGAGGTGCTCGAGCACCGCTGGTACGCCTCCGAGCAGCGCGGCAGCGACGTCGGGCTCGACGAGGCCGTCCGCGGCTACATCGAGGGTGTGCTGCCGCACAAGCCGGACGAGGACGAGATCGTCGGCGTGGACACGCTGGAGATGCCCGTCGTCCTCGCGGACGACTGACGCCCCGGAGCGGTCGGTCGCGATGCGGGCGAAACCCCCTGCGTCAGGGGGCGAGCAGACCGATCACCAGGCCCATCGCGGTCGCGGTGAGCAGCTCGTGGAGCACGTTGACCACGGTGAGCATCCGAGGCCGGGTGTCGAACAGGTCGTGCACCAGGATCCGCGCCGCGGTGAAGCCCGCCCACAGGATCCAGGCGGTGAACAGGGCGCTGCTCAGGAACGAGCCGCCGTAGAACTCGTGCGCGATGTCGGCGCACCCGGCGAGCACCCAGGCCGTGATGAAGCTGGCCAGCGCCACCACCGGGTAGACCATCGGCGAGCTGCCCTGGACCGAGCCGTCGGGGTGCCCGGCCAGTGCCATCCAGCGCCGGCCCATCACCGCCGGGTGGTAGTAGACGAAGCCGACCACCATGCTCGCGACCATGGCGAGAACGACCGCGAGGTAATTGATCTGAGGAACCATGGCGCGGAGCCTACGCGCCGGCGCCGACCTCGGTGGCGACCTCGGCGTCGACCCGGGCAGCGATGGGACGGCGGCGCTGCGGGCGCAGGAACAGGTAGCCCATCACGGTGACGTAGCCGACCCAGATCACGGCATGCAGCCAGCTGGTCTCGGGGAGGAAGTTCACGGTGCCACGCAGCAGGGTTCCGACCACGCTGTCGGGCGGGATCGTCGCGCTGACGTCGAAGGCGATCGCGTGCTCCCCCGGCAGTACCTCGGCCTCCTGCAGTTCGTGGACGCCGTAGCCGAGCACCCCGGCGGCGATCACGATCAGCGCTCCGCCGGTCCAGCGGAAGAAGGCGCCCAGATTGATGCGCAGCGCGCCGCGGTAGATGAGGTATCCGACCAGCACCGAGGCCACGAGCCCGATCAGCGCGCCGGTGGCCGGCTGCAGCCCCTGGCCGGTGGAGCGGATCGCCGACCATAGGAACAACACCGTCTCGACGCCTTCTCGGGCGACGGCGAGGAAGGCGGTGGCCGCCACCGCGACCGGTCCGACCACCAGGGCCTTGGCCAGCCGGTCGTCGAGCTCGCTGCGCAGGCTGTGCGCCGCCGTGCGCATCCAGAGCACCATCCAGGTGACGAATCCGACCGCCACGATCGACAGGCTCCCGGCGAAGACCTCCTCCCCGTGCTCACCGAGGTCCCGCGCGGTGAAGGTGATCAGGGCCCACAGGGCGAGGCTGACGGCGATGGCCAGCCCGACCCCGAACCCCACCCACCTGAGCATGTCGCGCCGTCCGGACCTGACCAGATAGGCGACCAGGATCCCGACGACCAGGGAGGCCTCGAGCCCTTCGCGCAGGCCGATCAGTAGGTTGGCGAGCATGGAGACCTCCGGTCAGGTGGAAGTAAGGCTTGCCTAAGTTAGGACACCCTTACCTTGCCTCACCCGGTGCCCCGGAGGCAACTGCCGGGTCCGCCCTCGCGGACCTGGGGCCCGGGGACCTGCGGCCCTAACCCGTGGCTCGGGTGAGGGCCGTCCGCACGGCGGCCACGGGGGCGTCGTCGCCGTCCTGGGTGACCGCTGCGGTGCGGCCGCGGCCCCAGACCCACCGGTACAGATCGGACGGCGTGGCCGAGACCACCGCGTCGTAGCTGCCCAGCTCCAGCTCGTGGATCTCGGTGGACCGCTGGTGCATCACCACCGTCCACGACCGCGTCCTGCCGCCGCCTCCGGTGGCCACCAGCCGCACTGCCTCTCCGGAGCCGCCGACCTCGGTGCCCAGCCGGGTGCCGAGCCACAGCCGCAGCGCCTCGTCGACGCCGTCCAGAGCGACGTCGTCCGGCACCGACCACCGCCCGCCGGTGGCGAGGGAGAGATCGAGCGCGTGGATCGCGTGCTCGTGCACCATCCGGCGACGCCAGAACAGGTTCGAGGAGTCCCACGGGCACCAGGTCGCTGTCGGCGTCCCCGGCCGAGTGGCTCCGAGCCGCTCATGCAGGGCCCGCCAGCCCTCGGCGTACCAGCGCAGTCGCTCGGCGCTGCCGGGCACCGGATGCAGGGTGCGGGGGCGACGTCCGTCGGTCAGCCAGTCCAGCACCACCCGGTGGATGGCGCCGAGGTGGGTCAGCAGATCGCCGACCGCCCAGCCGGGGCAGCTGGGCAGCGGCAGGTCGAGGTCGCCGGCCGCGGCCTCGATCGCCCGGGCCTGGCGGTCCAGCTCGTCCAGCCAGGTGATCCCCTCGAACGGCGGACCGGGTGTGACCTCCTCCCAGAACGGCGGCGGGTACAGCACCCGGCCGGCGAGCCCGGAGTCGTTGCCGCCCAAGGAGTGCACCTGGAACGCTCCCGCCGGGATCCGCTCGGAGGGCGCGAGGAGCCCGGCCGAGGAGGCCGCCACGAAGCCGAACCGCCGGTACAGCGCCGGGTCGCCCTCCACGACGACGCAGGGTTCCCGGCCGCGCTCGGCGGCGCGGGCGAGGGCCTGCTCCACCAGGGCCCGTCCCACCCCACGACCGGCCGCCGCGGGGTGCGTCACGAGCGGGGAGAGGCAGAGCAGGTCGACGCACCGCCCCCGGCCCGACCCGCCCGGGCGCCACGGCGAGAGCTCGAGCGGCACGGTGGTCAGCATCACGAAGCCGGCGATGCCGCCGGGCACCCGGTCGGCCAGGTCGGCGTCCACGGCGACCAGGGCGAGGTCGGGCAGGTAGGTCGGTCCGGCACGCAGCGCGGCGACCATCGCATCGACCGGTTCACCCTGAAAACCGTTGCGCAGCAGGGTGTCGATGGCAGCGTGGTCGCCCACGGACTCCGGTCGGATGCGTCGTGCCATCAGGCACCCATACGACGCCGCGCCACCTCGTAGAGGGCAACTCCGGCGGCGACACCGGCGTTCAGAGACTCGGTGCCGGCCGCCATCGGGATCGACACCACCACGTCACAGGTGGCCCGCACCAGCCGGCTCAGCCCCTTGCCCTCCGACCCGACCACGAGCACCAGCGGGTCGGTCGCGGCCTCCAGCGCGGGCAGGTCCAGGCTTCCTCCGGCATCCAGACCGGCCACGAAGCAGCCCGCCCGCTGGAGTTCCTCCAGGGCACGGGTCAGGTTCGTCACCCGGGCCACCGGGACCCGCGACGCCGCCCCGGCCGAGGTCTTCCAGGCCGACGCGGTCATCCCGGCCGCCCGTCGCTCCGGCACGATCACGCCGTGCCCGCCGAAGGCGGCCACGGACCGCACCACGGCGCCGAGGTTGCGCGGGTCGGTGACCCCGTCCAGGACGACGAACAGCGCGGCTCGCCCGGAGTTCCTGGCCCCGGCCAGCAGCGCGCCGAGATCGGAGTACCGGTAGGCCGGCACCTGGGCGACCAGCCCCTGGTGCACGGCGCCGTTGGTCATCCGGTCGAGGTCGGTCTTGCTCACCTCGAGCAGGGGCAACCGCTTCTCGGACGCAGCCTTGAGCGCCTCCTTGACCCGCGCGTCCGGCTCGATCCGGGACGCGACGTAGATCGCCTTGACCGGCACGCCGGCGCGCAGCGCCTCGACCACGGGGTTGCGGCCGGCCACGTACTCGGGGCCGTCCCCTCCCGGACGG
>JBAPWU010000503.1:0-4309 GCA_049283855.1 Kineosporiaceae bacterium | reverse complement strand
GCTCGGCCCGGTCGGTCCCGCGCAGCCCGCCCCCGCCGGAGCGCAGCCGCTCCCCCACCGGGCCGTCGAGGTCGGCCAGTGCGGCCAGCAGGCCGGCGCCGGCGTCGTTCGTGGCCGACCCGCCCAGACCGAGCACGATCCGGACGGCGCCGAGCTCCCGGGCATGCGCCATCAGCTCCCCGACACCGGCCGTGGTGGTGACCCAGGGATCGCGTCGCGCCGGGGGAACCAGGTGGAGCCCGCAGGCCTGCGCGCTCTCCACGTAGGCGGTGTCGCCCACCATCAGGACCGCGGCCGGAACCGGGTCACCGAGCGGTCCGGCGACCGTGACCCCGGCCAGCCGCCCGCCCAGCGCGGCGTGCAGCACGTCGAGGAAGCCGGGGCCGCCGTCCGACAGCGGGCAGAGGGTGATCTCGTCGTGCGGGGCCCGGCGTCGCCAGCCGTCGGCGATCGCGACTGCGGCCTGCGGGGCGCTGAGGGTGCCGGTGAAGCAGTCGGGGGCGACCAGGACGCGCATTCGCCCAGCCTGTCATGCACCGTCGACCAGACGGCCGATCAAGCGCCGATCCGGCGGCGCCGACACAACGTAGGAGAGGCCTGCGTCCGTCACGTGGCCACCTGGGAGGTCGGCGATGGAGTTCGCGCTGCGGCCCGGCATGCGTCTGATGCGGCGGCTGGGGGTGGCGGGCAAGTTCGGACTGATCGCCATCCTGCTTCTGCTCCCGATGTGCACGAGCATGGCCGCATCCTTCCGCGAGTCGACCGGGCAGATCTCCTTCGCCAACCGCGAGCGTGACGGCCTGCACTACGTCAAGCCCCTGGTCAACCTCGTGATCGAGCTGGCACAGACCCGCAACCTGGCCGAGCACGGACACGACCCCGGCGACACCTGGGTGAGCCTGGTCCGCGAACTGGACGACGTGACCGCCGTCTACGGCGACGACCTCGCGGTGCGCGGCGACTGGACCCAGCTGCGCTCCCAGGTGCAGGGCGTCTACGCCGCCGACACGGCCTCGACCCAGGTGGCCACGAAGGCCGAGCTGACGGCCCGCAAGGTGCAGCAGCTGATCAAGAAGGTGGCCGACTCCTCGAACCTCGTGCTCGACCCGCAGCTGGACAGCCACTACCTGGTGATGATGCTGGTCGATCGGCTCCCCCGGCTGGTCCTGGCCGCCGCGGACGCCCAGTCGTTGCGCTCGGGCGAGGCGAAGGCACCGGCCGATCCGCTCGCGCTGCAGGTGACCGCGAAGGACTTCGCGGACGCCGCGCGCCAGCTCTCGATGGACCTGACCACCGCGGTGACCGCCACCACCTGGCGCGGCCTGCGTCAGCAGGTCGGCACCGAGGCGTGGGCGCTGAGCACCGCGGTCTCCCAGTACTCGGCCGCACTGGCCGCTGCCGCCGACCCCTCGGCCACGGTGACGCCACCGACGAGCGCCGACACGCTCACCCTGTCCACGTCGGCGGCGGCCCTGGCCGTCGTGCTGACCGGGGCGACCGATCAGCTCCTGGCCCAGCGCCAGGAGCTGCTGATGAGCGACCGGTCCCAGCCGCTGATGCTCACCCTGATCACCATGGCGGTGGTGTTCTACCTGCTCACCGCCCTGTTCCGGGCCACCACCCGGGACGTGCGGGCGGTGCTGGAGGACATCAGCACGGTCACCAACGGCGCGGTGCACCAGACCAGCGCGCTGACCGGCTCGGACGAGTTCGCCCAGATGAGCCGGGCGGTGATCTACGCCCGGGACCGGCTCACCGCGCTGGTCGGGGCCCTGAAGTACCAGGCGACCCACGACGAACTGACCGCGCTGGCCAACCGCACCTTGTTCACCGACAAGGTCGAGGAGGCGCTCGCCGTCCCTGGTGGGGCGATGATCGCCGTCCTGCTGATCGACCTGGACGGGTTCAAGGACGTCAACGACAGCTTCGGACACGACCTGGGCGACCGGTTGCTGCGGATGGTGGGGGCGCGCATCCACCGCAACGTGCCGCGCCGGAGCGTGGTGGCGCGGCTGGGCAGCGACGAGTTCGCCGTCCTGGTCAGCGACCCGCGGCACACCCGCGAACCGCAGCAGCTGGTGAGCCGGCTGGAGGAGGCGCTCGCCCAACCGGTCGACCTCGACGGACGGCGGATGCGGGTGCAGGCCGGGATCGGGATCGCGGTCGCCGAATCCGGCAGCGGGTCGAGCGCGCTGGAGCTGATCCGCAACGCCGATGTCGCGCTGAGCTACGCCAAGGACCGGGGCAAGGGGCAGAGCACCGCGTTCGAGCCCCGCATGCACGACCACACCAAGGAACGGACCGAGCTGTCCGCCGGGCTGGTCGCCGCGATCGACCGGGACGAGATGCGGGTGGTCTACCAGCCGATCGTCGATCTGCAGACCGGCACCCTCTACGGGGTCGAGGCGCTGCTGCGCTGGGAGCACCCGACCCGCGGCGCGATCTCCCCCGCGGTCTTCGTGCCCCTGGCCGAGGCGACGGGGTTGATCACCCCGATCGGCCGGTGGGTGCTGCAGCAGGCCTGTGAGCAGCTGGCCGGCTGGCAACGCGACTTCCCCGACGGTTACCCGCTGGCGATGGAGGTCAATCTGGCCACCGAGCAGCTGGCCGACCCGAACCTGGTCGCCGACGTGCTGTCCACGATCCAGGCCACCGGGATCGACGCCACTGCCCTGGTGCTCGAGATCACCGAGTCCGCGCTGGTGCGCGACATCGACACCGCGCTGCGCCGTCTGGGCCAGTTGTCGGCGCTCGGGCTCAAGATCGCACTCGACGACTTCGGTACCGGATACTCCTCGCTGAGCTACCTGCGCCGGCTGCCGGTCACCATTCTCAAGATCGACAAGTCGTTCGTCGGCGACGACAGCGACGAGGGGCGTGCGCTGCTGAGCAGCATCGTCGATCTCGGCACCGGGCAGGGGATGCAGATCATCGCCGAGGGGATCGAGTTCCCCGACCAGGCCGAGCAGATGCGCGGCTGCGGCTGCCACCTCGGTCAGGGCCACCTGTGGGCCCCGGCGATGAGCGCGGAGCAGATCACCGCGATCATGCGCCGCGGCGGCCGGATGGCGCCCGTCCCGCTCCAGCGCAACGCCGCCGATGCTCCGCAGGGGTACGCCGCCGAGCGCCCGTAGGCCTCTGCACGTGTTCAGCCGCCCAGAGCGAGCACGGTGGTGGTTCAGCCGAGGGCGGCAAGCAGGAGGGTCTCGGCGAGACATGCCCTGGCGAACTCGTCCAGGTGCAGGGACTCGTCGGCACCGTGGGCCCGGGTGTCGGGGTCCTCGACCCCGGTGACCAGCACCACGGCGTCCGGGTAGACCTGTTGCAGCGCGGCGATGAACGGGATCGAGCCGCCCACGCCCATGTTCACCGGCTTGGTGCCCCAGGCCGTCCGCAGGGCCCACCGGGCCGTGTCGTAGACCGGGCTCTGGTCGGTCCCGGCCCAGGCACGGCCGACCTCGTTCACGGTCACGTCGACCCGGGCGCCCCACGGGGCGTTGCGCCGCAGGTGCGCCGCCAGCGCCTCGAAGGCCTCCTGCCCGTCCTGCCCCGGCGCGATCCGCAGCGAGAACTTGGCCCGGGCCACGGGCTGCAGAGTGTTCGAGGAGGTCGCGATCGGTGGCACGTCCATGCCGATCACGGTGAGCGCGGGCCGCGTCCACAGCCGCGAGGTGAGGCGGCCGCTGCCGATCAGGCCCACGCCGTCGAGCACCCCCGCGTCGGCGCGCAGGACGTCCTCCGGATAGGCGAGGTCGTCGGCCTCCCCCGCCACCAGGCCCGGCACGGCCACGTTCCCCGCGTCGTCCCACAGGGTGTTCAGCAACCGGATCAGCACGGTGAGCGCGTCGGGCACGGCGCCGCCGAACATGCCCGAATGCAGGGCGTGGTCCAGGGTGCGCACCTCGACCACGCCGTCAACCAGGCCGCGCAGGCTGGTGGTCAGTGCGGGCTCGCCGATCCGCCAGTTGCCCGAGTCGGCGACCACGATCACGTCGGCGGCCAACCGGTCGCGGTGGGCGGCCAGGAACGCCTCGAAGGTCGGTGACCCGATCTCCTCCTCGCCCTCGACGAACACGGTGACCCCGACCCCGAGCGCCTCACCGAGGGCACGCAGGGCCGCCACGTGCACGCAGATCCCGGCCTTGTCGTCGGCCGCGCCGCGGGCGTAGAGGCGCCCGTCCCGCTCGGTCGGCTCGAACGGGTCGCTCTGCCACCCCTGCGCGTCGCCGGGCGGCTGGACGTCGTGGTGTGCGTACAGCAACACGGTGGGCGACCCGGGCGGGCCGGGCCGGTGGGCGACCACCGCGGG
>JBAPWU010000502.1:0-15343 GCA_049283855.1 Kineosporiaceae bacterium | reverse complement strand
GGGTCGACGTGCGCCGTCATGCCGCCGCCAAGCGGGCCTCGATGCGGGCGCACGCCAGCCAGGCCGGCGGCGGCAGCAGCGACCGGACCCTGGCCGTGATGCTGCGCCTTCCGGGACCGCTGTACCGGCTGGCCCTGGGCCGGGAGTGGTTCTCCGAGGTCGGCCGGGCACCGGCCACTCCCCTGCTGGACGACCTGTTCGCCTCCCTGCGATGACCGACCTGCTGCCGCAGGAGTGGCTGACCTGCATGGCCGCCCAGCCCGCAGAGGGCGGCCCGGACGGCGCCACCTGGGCGCGCGGGCTGCCCCGGCTGATCGCCGACCTGCTCGGCGACTGGGGGCTGACCCCGATCGGCGCGAGCCGTACCGGGCGGACGGCGGTGGTCGTCCCCGTGCAGCGCGACGGCGGACCCCTGGCGCTGAAAGTCGGCTGGCCGCACCGGGAATCGGCCGGTGAGCACCTGGCCCTGCGCCGCTGGGCCGGGGACGGCGCCGTCCGCCTGATCGCCGCCGACCCCGGCCGGGGTGCGTTGCTGCTGGAGGCGCTGGACGCCGACCATGATCTGGGCGAGGAGTGGATCGACGAGGCCTGTGCGGTGATCGGAGGACTGCTGCGCCGCCTGCACGTGCCCGCCCTGCCCCAGCTGGTGCGGTTGAGCGACGTCGTGCGTGATCAGCTCGACCGAGCCCTGGCGGCCCCAGTGACGGTGCCCCGACGCTATCTGGAGCAGACTGCTTCTCTGCTGGGCGATCTGACGTCGCAGCCGGGCGGCGACGCCACTCTGATCCACACCGACCTGCACTTCGCGAACGTGCTCGCCGGTGACCGTGAGCCGTGGCTGGCGATCGACCCCAAGCCGATGGCCGGGCACCCCGGCTATGAGCTGCTGCCGGTGCTGCGCAACCGGGCCGAGGAGCTGGGCACCGGGAGCGCGCTGCGCTGGTCGCTGCGCCGACGGATCGAGATCGTCTGCGAGGCAGCGGGTATCGATGAGGACTCCGCCCGGGCCTGGACGATCGTGCGGGCGACCCTGGACGCCACCTGGGCCGGGCAGGACCCGGCGGCCCGCAGTCTCGTCATCGCCATCGTCAAGGCGATGAACGACTGATCAGAGTCGGCGGAGCGCGACCCCGGCCCCGGCCCAGCGTCGGGCCAGCGCCGCGGCGTCGACCTCGCCGGTGAGCAGGACCACGTGGAACGGCACCCCGAGCCGATCCCACCACTCGCCCTCCGCCACCGGGGTGGCCCAGGCTCCGACCGCGCCGATCAGGAGGTCGCCGAACAGGCCGGTGCGTTCGGGCGGCTCGTCGATCAGGACCTGCTCGGCCTCCTCGATCACCAGCAGGTAGGCCGGCGCGGGGAGCCACTCCAGATCGGTGAGGCAGTCCTCCAGCGCGGCCCAGTTGTGCCCGAAGTAGGCGGGGAACTCCAGCCTCCGGGCGAACTCGGCCTGCAGGCCGGCCTCGGTGCGCATCCTCGCGCCCCTCAGCCGACGGACGAGGCCACCGAGACCGAGCACGCCCTCGCCCAGTGCGGCGACGGTGTCCGGTTCGGTGGTCAGCAGCAGCTGCGGCCTGTCCCGCGCGACGTCCGGCGCGACGTCCGGCGGTTCGGAGTCGGTCATCGCAGCCGCTGCCAGGTGACGTAGTGGTCGGCGGTCACGAACGCCGACCCGTCGCTGCCGACCACCAGCCGTTGGGGTCCCCGGTCGACTCCCTGCGTCCTCGGGTTGACGTCGTACTCGTGGTAGATCACCGTGTGCCCCCCTGCGTCGCGGTGGGGCAGGGCTGTGGTGCCCCCGCGCTGGTCGTTCATGAACTGCCTCCCACCGACGTAGCCTGCCGGGCCACGGCCGGTGGCATCGACCACGGCCAGCACGTAGCGGGCCTTGGCGGTCACCGGCGCCGAGGCGGAGGGCCGTTCGGGCAGGGTCCCGGGCGGCGTCGACCGCTGCACCCCCGCCCCGGCCGACACCGTCGCCCCGGCCGCGATCGTCGGGGTGGGCGCGGCGCCGATCGAACCGGGCTGCCCGCCGGCGTTCAACAGCCACACGACGAGGGCGAGGACGGCGAAGAACCCGAGTAGGGCCAGGGCGGCACGGGGCGACAGCGAGGACGACGCCCGTCCCGACCGCGCCACGGTGCCTCCCTCCGCCCGCGGGCCACAGGTGATCACCCCAGGATCGCAGTTCTCCCCCAGCCGATGGGGGCGGATCGCGATCTCGCGACGATCACGCGCGTCAGCCGCCCGGGCGAAGGCCCTCCAACAGCGCCTCGGCGCGCATCTGCATCCGCTCCATGATCGACTCTGCGACGGTAGCACCGATCACGCCCTCGCTGAGCCAGGCATACCCGGAGTCGGGGTCGGGCACCTCGCCGTCCTCGCTCAGCGCGGCATCGGTCAGGCTGCGGGCGATCTGCAGGGTGCGTTCCAGCGCGGGAGCGTCGGGCATCGCCGACTGATGGTGGCGGCCGATCACCTGGTAGATGTGCGGTGGGAAGTGCCAGCTCTCCAGCACCTCCGCGCCGAGCGCGTCGTGCCCGATCTCGAACACCTCGTTCTCGTCGGCGAGAAGCTGGCCGTCGTCATCGCCGATCGGCAGGCAGAGGTGAACCTGGCCGGGCTCCCCGGACTGGTGCAGCAGCGCCGAACCGATCATGTGCAGCAGGCCCACGCTGAAGGCGTCACCCGGGTCGGCGCCGAGCATCGGCGCGACGATCTCGCCTCCGGTCGCGCACATCGCCGCCGCGCGCCAGAACCCGTCCGGGGCACCGTGGCTGTCGTCCACACCGGCGGCGGCCATCACCGCGAGACTGCGCACGCCCTGGAAACCCATCACCGACACGGCGAAGGCGAGAGTCGATACCCGCCCGCTCAGCCCGTAGTAGGCCGCGTTCGCGGTGCGCAGCACCCGTGCGGCGAACAGCGGATCGGTGCTGATGGCACGGGCCAGGTCACCCGCGGAGGTGTCCGGGTCGTCGGCCAGTTGCAGTACCCGCAGCGCTGCCCCGGCTCGACTGGCCAGCTCCTGGCGGGCGCGCACCCGTTCGCGTGCGGTGTTCACGGCAGCTCCCTACCGTCGGAGTCAGGAGTGGAGTCCAGATCCGCCGCCGCTCCGGGAGCCGTCGCGCCCTGCTCGTCGGCAGAGGCGTCGACGTCCTCGTCGGCGGGCGTCATCGCGGCCAACCGGTAGCCGGCGCCACCGGCCGCCTTGGCGTCGTACATCACCAGATCGGCCGCCTTGAGCAGGGTGTCGGGGGTGTCGAACGAGGCCGGCATGGCGACGCCGATGCTTGCCGAGAGCACCTCCTCGTGCCGCCCGATCCGGACGGGGGCGCTCAGGCCCTCCAGTTGGCGGCAGGCGGCGGCCTCGGCGTCCTCAGGGGTCATGATGTTGCGCAGGATCAGGACGAACTCGTCGCCGGACACCCGGGAGACGACGTCGTACTCGCGGGCCACCCGGCGCATCCGCCGCGCCACCTCGACCAGCACCCGGTCGCCGGCCTCGTGTCCGTAGGTGTCGTTGATCCCCTTGAACCCGTCGAGGTCGATGAACAGCACCGCGAAGTTCCGGTCGACCACCCTGCGGCTGCCGAGCAGTTCGTGCAGGAGCTCGACCAGGCGGCGACGGTTGACCAGCCCGGTCAACGGGTCGTGCTGGGCCTGGTAGGTGATCTTCTCCTCCCAGGCTCGACGCTGGGTGACGTCCTCGGCCGTGCCGATGAAGCCGGCGGCGCGGGCCGGGGTGGTGGTCGGCGCCAGGCGCAGGTAGACCCAACGCGGCATGTCGCCGTCCCCGATGATCCGCACGCTCACCTCGCGCGGGTTGCCGGCGAGCACGGCCTCGCCCGCCGCGTACAGCGTCGGCAGGTCGTCCGGATCGACCGCGGTGAGCCACTCGGTGCCGAGCAGCTGGGACCGGGTGAGACCGCACAGCTCGACGAACCGGTCGTTGACGTAGCCCAGACGCAGCCCCGCCTCGGAGACGAAGATGCCGATCGGCGCCGACTCGGCGAGCGCCCTGAACCGGTGCTCGGCCTCGCGCAGAGCCGCCTCCTGATCCTGCAGACTGTCGGTGAGCGGATGCACGGTGAGCAGCCAGCCGTCAGGCTCGCCCGTGCTGCCGCAGATGTGGACCGCGTCCAGCTGCACCCGGATGTCGGACCCGTCGAGGCGGCGCACCGAGGCCTCGCGCTGCCCGCCCCACCCGCCGAGCAGCTCGATCGCCACGCGTGCCCAACCACTCTCGGCGCCCGGATCGGCGCCGACGCCGGTCAACTCGGCCAGGGTCCGCCCGACCAGCTCGGCGCTGACCAGACCGAGCAGTTCGGTCAGGGCCCGGTTGGCCCACAGCACGGTGTGACCGCCGGGGTCGTCGACGGCGAGCACCATCGCCGCCGGACCTCCCTCCGCCGCGGCGTGCCAGGATCGAGGCAGTACGGTGTTGCGCTCATGCGGGGAGACAGGCCCCTGAGCCGATCGCGGCCGGGGCACGGCTGCCTGAACGTCTGGAGAGAAGTCACCGGCCACCTAGGCCCTATCGGGTGAGCCGACCACGACCTGTAGTCGTCACCCCGACGTGGGAGCGGGAGCCGGGGTGTCCAGCGGGGTGCGATCAAAGCGTGGGGCGGGTGCGGGCTGGATCAGTCCATCCAGCTCGAGGTAGGCCTGCCGGGCCACTGCGTGCGGGTGCCGGTGCGCCTCCCAGAGGTCGAGGACCGGCGCCACACAGGCCGCCGTGCCGTCGAAGACCTGCGCCCACTCGTCCCGGCTGCGGGTGGCGATCACCTCGGCGAACCGCTGGTGGAGGCGGGGCCAGGCGCCGACGTCGTACTGGGCCGGCAGGTCCTCCCCGGCCAGGCCGAGCCCGTCCAGCAGCGCCGCGTAGTAGGGCGGCTCGATCGCACCGACCGCCAGGTGGCCGCCGTCGGCGGTGCGGTAGGTGGTGTAGAACGGCGCGCCGCCGTCGAGAAGGTTCTCCCCCGGGGCACCGGGCCACATGCCCACCGAACGCAGACCCCGGACGAAGGAGCTGAGCAGCGCCGCGCCGTCGACCATCGCCGCATCGACCACCTGACCCAGCCCCGACCGCTCCCGCTCGACCACCGCGGCCAGCACCCCGGTGACCAGCAGCATCGAGCCGCCGGCGAAGTCGGCCAGGTAGTTCACCGGCACCGCCGGCGGGCCACCGACCGGGCCCATCGTCGCCAGCACGCCGGACAGCGCCAGGTAGGTGATGTCGTGCCCGACCTCCCCGGCCAGCGGGCCGGTCTGGCCCCAGCCGGTCAGCCGGCCGTACACCAGGCGCGGGTTGCGGGCCAGGGCGACCTCGGGCCCGAAGCCGAGCCGTTCGGCCACCCCGGGCCTGAAGCCCTCCACCAGCACGTCGGCCGCGTCTGCCAGCTCGAGCAGCGCCTCGACGTCCGCCACCTGCTTCAGGTCGAGGACGACGCGCCGCCGGCTGCGGTGCACCGGCCCCGACAGCGGCGTCTCCATGCCGGCCGGCGCGTGCGGCGGGCGGTCGACCCGGACCACGTCGGCGCCGAGGTCGGCCAGCATCATCGCGGCGAACGGCACCGGGGCCAGGCCGGGCAGCTCGACCACCCGCAGCCCGGCCAGCGGCCCGGTGCGCTCCCCTGGATCCGGGTCAGGCAACGGCGGACGACGTGGCGCGCTCGACCAGCGAGGCCGGCGGGGTGAACCGCTCGCCGTAGCGCGCGGCCAGGTCGCGGGCCCGGGCGACGAACCCGGCGACCCCTCCCGGGTACCCCTCGATGTACTGCAGCACCCCGCCGGTCCACGGCGGGAAGCCGATGCCCAGGATCGAGCCGATGTTGGCCTCGCCCACCGAGCGCAGCACGCCCTCGTCGAGACAGTTCACCGAGTCGATCGCCTCGGCGAACAGCATCCGTTCGCCCAGGTCGGCGAACGGGATGCCGTGCGCGGGCTTGGCCGGGTCACCCGGCGCGAAGTGCTCGACCAGCCCCGGCCACAGCCCCAGCCGCTTGCCCTCGGGGGTGTACTCGTAGAACCCGGCCCGCCCGGCCCGGCCCGGCCGGCCGAACTCGTCCACCATCCGGTCGATCACCGCGTGCGAGGCCGACACCGGGAAGTCCTTGCCCTCGGCGGCGGCGGCCTTCGCGAAGCCGGCCCGGATGTGCTGGGTCAGGGTCAGGCTCACCTCGTCGGTCAGCGCCAGCGGGCCGGTCGGGTAGCCGGCCTGCAGCGCCGCCTGTTCGATGGTGTGCGGGTGCACTCCCTCGGCGAGCATCCCGACCGCCTCGTCCATGAACCGCCCGATCACCCGGCTGGTGAAGAAGCCCCGGCTGTCGTTGACCACGATCGGCGTCTTGCGGATCAGCTGAACCACGTCGAACGCCCTGGCCAGCGCCTCGTCGCCGGTCGCCTCCCCGACGATGATCTCGACCAGCGGCATCTTGTCCACCGGGGAGAAGAAGTGCAGGCCGATGAAGTCCTTCGGCCGCGACACCCCTTGCGCCAGAAGGGTGATCGGCAGGGTCGAGGTGTTCGAGGCGAGCAGCGCGTCGCCGGCCAGCACCGGCTCGGTCTCCCCGAACACCCGGTGCTTGAGGGCCGGGTCCTCGAACACGGCCTCGATCACCATGTCGCACCCGGCCAGGTCACCCACCTCGGCGGTGGGGGTGATCCGGGCCAGCAGCGCCTCCGCGGCGGCCTGGTCCATCCGGCCCCGGCCCACGGCCCGGGTGACCAGCGTCGCGCTGTACTCCTTGCCCTTGGCGGCCGCCTCGGCCGAGACGTCCTTCAGCACCACGTCGACGCCCACGGCGGCGAGGGAGTAGGTGATGCCGGCGCCCATCATCCCGGCGCCCAGCACCGCGACCCGGGTGGGCCGCCACGGCGGGATGCCCTGCGGGCGGCTGGCCCCCTTGCTGATCGCCTGCATGTCGACGAAGAACGCCTTCATCATGTTCTTCGCCACCGGCCCGGTGACCAGCGAGACGAAGTACTGGCTCTCGATCACCATCGCCGTGTCGACGTTCACCTGGGCGCCTTCCACCGCGGCCGCCATGATCGCCTTCGGCGCGGGCATCGGAGCCCCCTTGAGCCGCTTGCGCAGGTTGGCCGGGTAGGCGGGCAGGTTCATCGCCAGTGACGGGGTGGACGGCGTGCCGCCGGGGATCTTGTATCCCTTCACGTCCCAGGGCTGGACGGCGTTCGGGTTGGCCGCGATCCAGGCCCGCGCGGCCGCCATCAGCGCCTCGGGGGTCTGCACCACATCGTCGATCAGGCCGAGTTCGGCGGCCTTGCGGGAGCCGAACTGACGGCCCTCCAGCAACACGTTCATCAGCGCGTCGGTGATCCCGAGCATCCGCACCGTGCGGGTGATTCCGCCACCGCCGGGCAGCAGGCCGAGGGTGACCTCGGGCAGGCCGAACCGGGCCCTCGGGTCGTCCAGGGCCACCCGGTGGTGGCAGGCCAGGGCGACCTCGAGGCCTCCGCCGAGCGCGGACCCGTTCAGGGCGGCCACGACCGGCTTGCCCAGGGTCTCCAGCCGGCGCAGCTGGGACTTGATCAGGGCCAGCCGCTGCGTCAGCTCGCCGGCCATGGCCGGCGTCACCTGCATCATGGACAGGATGTCGCCGCCGGCGAAGAAGGTCTTCTTGGCACTGGCGAGGATCACCCCGACGATGTCGGCCTGCTCCGCCTCGAGCCGGGCGACCGCCTCACCCATCCCGGAGATGTACGCGTCGTTCATGGTGTTCACCGACGAGTCCGGGTCGTCCAGGGTCAGCACGACGATGCCGTCCTCGCCCCGCTCGTAGCGCACCGCGCTGGTCTCGCTCATCACACACGCTCCACGATCGTCGCCACACCCATACCGCCACCGATGCACAGGGTCACCAGACCCCGGCGCAGTTGCCGCCGTTCCAGCTCGTCGACCATGGTGCCCAGGATCATCGCCCCGGTCGCCCCGAGCGGGTGGCCCATCGCGATCGCCCCGCCGTTGACGTTGAGCACCTCGGGGGCGAGGTGCAGGTCCTTGGCGAACTTGAGCACCACGGCGGCGAAGGCCTCGTTGAGCTCGAACAGGTCGATGTCCTCCACGCCCAGACCCGCTGTCGCCAGCGCCTTCTGGGCCGCGGGGGTCGGACCGGTGAGCATGATCGTGGGCTCGTTGGCGATGACCGCCGCCGAGACGATCCGGGCCCGCGGGGTCAGGCCCAGGTCCTGGCCCACCTGCTCGCTGCCGATCAGCACCAGGGCGGCGCCGTCCACGATGCCCGAGGAGTTGCCCGCCGTGTGCACGTGGTCGATCCGCTCCAGCCAGTGGTACTTCTGCAGCGCGACCGCGTCGAAGCCGCCCATCGCCCCCATCGCGGCGAAGGCCGGCTGCAACGAGGCGAGGGTCTGCATCGTGGTGTCGGGCCGCATGTGTTCGTCGCGGTCGAGCAGGAGCACCCCGTTCCGGTCGGTGACCGGCACGACCGACCGGGCGAAATGCCCTCCGGCCCAAGCTTTTGCGGCCCGGTCCTGAGACTCCAGGGCGTAGACGTCGCAGTCCTCGCGGGTGATCCCCTCGGTGGTGGCGATCAGGTCGGCGCTGATCCCCTGTGGCACGAAGTGGGCGTCGTAGTTGGTCTCGGGGTCCAGGGCCCACGCCCCACCGTCCGAGCCCATCGGCACCCGGGACATGCTCTCGACGCCCCCGGCGACGATCAGGTGGTCCCAGCCCGAGCGCACCTTCTGCGCCGCGATGTTCGACGCCTCCAGCCCGCTGGCGCAGAACCGGTCCAGCTGCAGGCCGGCCACGCTGTCGGGCAGGCCCGCGGCCAGCGCGGCCGCGCGCGGCAGAACGCCGCCCTGGTCGCCGACCGGGGAGACCACGCCGAGGATGATGTCCTCGATCCGGGCCGGGTCCAGGGTCGGGTTGCGCCGCTGCAGCTCGCGCAGCAGGCCGACCAGCAGGGTGATCGGCTTCACCCCGTACAGGGCACCGGTGGCCCGCCCCTTGCCGCGCGGTGTGCGCAGCGCGTCGTAGATATACGCCTCAGTCATCAGTGCGCCCTCTCTCCTCGGTCACAGCGCCCGTGCCACCAGTTCTTTCATGATCTCGTTCGTCCCCGCATAGATCTTCTGCACCCGGGCGTCGGCGTACAGCCGGGCGATCGGGTATTCCATCGTGTAGCCGTACCCGCCGAAGACCTGCAGGCAGGCGTCGACGACCCGACACTGCGCATCGGTGAGCCAGAACTTGATCATCGCCGCGGTGGCCACGTCGAGCTCGCCGACCACGTGCCGGGCGATCGCGTCGTCCAGCAGGGTGCGCCCCGCGCGGGTGGTGGCTGCGCACTCGGCCAGCACGAACCGGGTGTTCTGCTGCTCCATCAACGGCTTGCCGAACGCCGTGCGCTCCTTGGCATAGGCGACGGCCAGCTCGACCGCGCGCTCCATCGCGGCCACGGCGGCGACCGCCACCACCAGCCGCTCCTGGGGCAGCTGCTGCATCATCTGGGCGAAGCCAAGACCCTCGGCCGGCCCGAGCAGGTTCGCCGCCGGCACCCGCATCTCGTCGAAGAACAGCTCTGCGGTGTCGTTGGCCTGCAGGCCGATCTTGTGCAGCATCCGGCCACGGCGGAACCCGGGCACATCCTCGCCCACCTCGCAGACCAGCAGCGAGATGCCCGAGGCGCGCCGGCCCGGGTCGGTCGTGACCGCGACCACCACCAGCCCGGCCAGGAATCCGTTGGTGATGAACGTCTTCGACCCGCTCACGAGGTAGTGGTCACCGTCACGGACGGCGCGGGTGCGGATCGCCTGCAGGTCCGAGCCGCCGCCCGGCTCGGTCATCGCGATCGCTCCGACCACCTCGCCGCTGCACAGCCGGGGCAGCCACCGCTGCTTCTGCTCCGGCGTGCCGTAGTCGGTCAGGTACCCCATCACGATCCCGGTATGGACCCCGAGGCCGAGCGAGGAGTCACCGCACATGACCTGCTGCTCGTAGAGCACCGCCTCGTGCGCGAAGGTGCCCCCGCCTCCCCCGTGGGCCTCGGACACCGCCAGCCCGAGCAGTCCCAGCTCACCGGCCCGTCGGTACAGGACCGGGTCGGGATGGCCCTGCGCGGCGAAGTCCTCCAGCTGGGGCACGACCTCCTTGGTGAAGAAGGCGCGCGCCGTATCGGCGAGGTCGTCGTGCTCCTGCTCACGCCAGGGCGACCGGTAGGCCAGGGGCGCTGCCATCGACAGTCCTCCGCGTCATCGCGAGTGAGTGGGCGAGCGAAAGGGGCTCATCAGCATCCTGCCGGTTATTGGCGCGATGTCAATAGATGCGGGTGACCTATTGACTCGACGCCAACAAGGATGGGACGGTCCAAGGATGACGGACTTCGACTTCGACGTGATCGTGGTCGGCTCGGGCTTCGGCGGCAGCGTGGCGGCCCTGCGCCTGACCGAGAAGGGCTACCGGGTCGGTGTGCTCGAGGCCGGACGGCGCTTCGCCGACGATGAGCTGGCCAAGAACTCCTGGCATGTTCGCGAGTTCCTCTGGGCCCCGGCGATGCGCTGCTTCGGCATCCTGCGGATGACCATGCTGAACCACGTCTTCGTGCTCAGCGGCGCGGGCGTCGGCGGCGGGTCGCTGGTCTATGCCAACACCCTCTACCCGGCTCCGGACGCCTTCTTCCGGGACCCGCAGTGGTCCTCGATGACCGACTGGCGCGCCGAGCTCGCCCCCTACTACGACCAGGCCACCCGGATGCTCGGGGTGGCCACCAACCCGGTGACCACCCCCGCCGACCGGGTCCTGCGCGACGTGGCCGCCGAGCTCGGCGTCGAGGACACCTACCGCCGCACCCCGGTCGGGGTGCTGTTCAGCGACCTGGACACCGACGATCTCGACGCCCACGCGGCGGCGGGCGGCCGAGCGGTGCCCGACCCCTACTTCGGCGGCGCCGGGCCGCAACGGCATACCTGCCTGCACTGCGGGGAGTGCATGAGCGGCTGCCGGCACGGCGCGAAGAACACCGTGGTGAAGAACTACCTGTACCTGGCCGAGCAGGCCGGGGCGACGGTGCACCCACTGACCACGGTGCGCACGGTCCGGCCGCTGAACCCGGCCGACCCCGGCGCCGGCTACGCCGTCGACACCCTCCCGAGCGGTCGCCGTCCGGGACGCGCCACACCGGTGCGCACGCTGACCGCCAAGCAGGTGATCTTCGCGGCCTCGGCCCTGGGTACCCAGCGGCTGCTGCACCGGATGCGCGACGAGGGCCACCTTCCCCACCTGTCGGACCGCCTCGGCGAGCTGAGCCGCACCAACTCCGAGTCGCTCACCGGCGCCCGGGCCCACCGCGGTGACACCGACTACTCCCGGGGCGTGGCGATCACCTCCTCGATCCATCCCGACCCGGTCACCCACATCGAGCCGGTCCGGTACGGGCGAGGCAGCAACCTGCTCAGCCTGATCACCGCGGTCCTGGTCGACCCGGCGGACGGCGCCCGCGCCCGGCCGCGCGAGGTGCTCGCCGCCGTCCGCGAGCGACGTCGCGAGCTGCTCTGGGCGCTGAACCCGCGCCACTGGTCCGAACGCACCATCGTGCTGCTCACCATGCAGACCCTGGACAACTCCGTGACCACCTACACCCGCCGCTCACTGTTCGGCCGGCGCCGAATGGTCACCCGGCAGGGCATCGGCGAACCCAACCCGACCTGGATCCCGTCGGCCCACGCCGCGACGCGCAGCGCCGCCCGGCGGATGGGCGGTGCCCCGATGGGGGCGATGACGGCGCTGGTGAACCGGCCGATGACGGCCCACTTCATCGGCGGTTGCGCGATCGGGCCGACCTCGCAGGACGGCGTGGTCGACGGCTACCAGCGCGTGTTCGGCCACCCCGGGCTGCATGTCGCCGACGGCGCCGCGATCTCGGCGAACCTCGGGGTCAACCCCTCGCTGACGATCACCGCGCAGGCCGAGCGGGCGATGGCCCTGTGGCCGAACCGGGGCGAGGCCGACCCGCGGCCGGCGCTGGGCGAGCCCTACCGCCGGATCGACCCGGTCGCGCCACACCGACCCGTGGTGCCCGAGGGAGCCTCCGGCGCCCTGCGCCTGCCCCTGCCCCTGGTCGATCCGTGAGTCAGGCCGCCGAGCAGCCTCCGCGCAGGCGCCGGCTGGAGCCGGACGCCCGGCGCCAGCAGATCCTCGGCTGTGCCGTCCGCCTGTTCGGCGAGCACCCCTTCGACGAGGTGTCCAGCGGCGACATCGCCCGGGAGGCGGGCGTGGCCCGGGGCCTGGTCAACCACTACTTCGGCACCAAGAAGGAGCTCTACCTCGAGGTGGTGCGGGTGCTGGCGACGATCCCCGACGTGGCGCTGACCGCCATTCCCGACGGGGACCTGCAGACCCGGGTCGATGCCGCGGTGACCTGGTTCCTGGACGCCGTGTCCCGCCACGCCAAGCCGTGGCTGTCCGCGATCGCGGACAGCGGCGCGAGCCGCAACCCGGACGTGGCCGCGGTGATCGCCGAGGCGGACGAGGTCACCGTGGACCAGATCCTGCGGGTCGCCCTCCCCCATCCGACGAGCGCCGCCCACGAGCTGCGCGCGGTCAGCCGGGCCTACGTGCAGTTCGCCCGCAGCGGCGCGGTGGAGTGGCTGGTCCGCGGATCGCTCACCCGCGACCAGGTGCACGTGCTGCTCAGCCACACCCTGGTGACCCTGCTGGCGCAGACGTTCCCGCAGGTCCAGCGGGCCGCGGTCCCGAGCGGGCGGGTCAGGCCTCGGCCAGTGTCTTGAGCGTGGCCAGGCTGGCCCGAAGGGTCTCGCCCACATCGCTCTGCAACTGGCCGGCGACGGCGAACACTGCGGCACCGCTGAACTCGAACGTCGAGGCGACGATCGTCACGCCGTCACCGGGGTTCACCAGGTAGGTCGCGGTCAGAGCGATGCCCATCGGCCCGTTGCCCTTCAGCACGAGCCGCCGCGGCTCCTCGAGCCCGTCAACCGTCCAGCGCACCTCAGACGGCATTCCCATCACCCGCAGCCGCTGCCCGAAGGAGGTTCCCGGGGCGAGCGCCGTGGGCGGCTCACCCACGAAACCCTGATGGTTGTCCATCCAGCCGCTGTACTTCGCCGGGTCGGAGAGCAGGGCCCAGGCCTGCTCCGGGGTCGCCATGACATCGATCTGTGCGCTCACACTGGCCATGGCCCACAGGCTACTGCCGGGCAAAGCCCCTGGCCACGACCCACCTGTGCCGCGCCCGTCACGCGCACCGGCCCGCCGCCGCGGGCCCCTGGTCAGGAGATGCCTTTGGTCCTATCGTCGACGCACCCGAGGGACCCCACCGTGGCCTCGACACGCTCGCACGCCGGGCGCCGCTCCGTGGCCGGCAGACCGAAAGGCAGGGCCGACATGACTCGTTCGGTGATCGCGGTGGGGGTCGACGACAGCGAGAGCAGCCATCAGGCCCTGGCCTGGGCGGCCCGGGAGGCGCTGCGCCGGGGCTCCACCCTCGAACTCGTGACCACCTGGGGCCTGGACCACGCCGCGCTCGGTCCCACGCACTCGGGCCCCGCCGAGGGCCACAACCTCGAGCACGAGGCCGAGCAGGTGCAGCAGCGCGCCGTGGCCGCTGTGCTCGACGGCATGGACCCGCGGCCCGAGGTGGCCATGGTCGTGACCCAGGCCAGCCCGGCCGATGCGCTGATCACGGCCTCCGCCGACGCCGACCTCGTCGTGGTCGGCACCCACGGGCGCGGCGCGGTCCGCACGTTCCTGTTCGGCTCGGTCAGCCAGGCCCTGATCAAGTCCAGCCACTGCCCCGTCGTGGTGCTGCCCCCGGCGGCGATCGACGGCGAGGCCGACGAGGCGTAGGACAGCCACACTGGGGCTGCTCCGCCGCGAGCCGCGCGGTGCGGCCCCAAGGGCGCCCGGACGGCGTTGCCCACCGTCATTCCAGATCGGCACCTACCCGGGCATATGAGCGGCGCGAATTCACTCTGAGTAGTATCACTTGGCAATCTCGATGGCATGTGGCAGGCTCACTGGTGCACCGACGCCGATGGCGTCGGTGCACCAGTTTGCGCGTTCCGTGACAACGCCCCATGGCAACGTTTTCCTTACGGCCGCAGCCGCAATGGCTTACGCAACATCTTGCAGGAACTCGTCCCAGGCAGGGTCGCGATGATCCGCCGCACGGACCAGCCAGGCGGCCCCGCGCGGAGCGTAGGCGCGTACCCGCAGTGACCAACCCTTCTCCTCCGGGGTCCGATTGCCCTTGGTGTTGTTGCAGGCCACGCAGCAGGCCACCAGGTTCTCCCAGGTGTCCTTGCCGCCGCGGCTGCGGGGCAGCACGTGGTCCACCGTGGTCGCATGCGCGCTGCAGTAGGCACACCGGTGCCCGTCCCGGCGAAGCACGCCCCGCCGGGAGACCGGAACGGCCCTGCCGTGCGGAGCCCGCACGTACCGGGCCAGCAGGATGACGGTAGGGCGGGGCAGGGTCAGCGACCCGCCGACGACCGGGTTACCGCCGTGCGCCACCACCGTGGCCTTTCCCGCGAGCACGAGCACGATCGCCCGCCGGAACGACACGACGGCGAGAGGCTCGTACCCCGCGTTCAGCACCAGGGTCCGCATGCTCCCACCCCCTTTCACCTCGGGACGCCCGCCTGGCTGGCGACGTCGCGACCACGACGGCCGGGCGGCCGCCTGCGACAGCGTGACGAGCGGACACTGCCCGGGACGACGAAAAGCGCCGCCCCCGTGGGGACGACGCCGTGTTCAGCCGCACGCGACTACTCGGTGGCACCGCACTGGAGAGTGCGGCGGCCACACTACGAACCGCGTCATGCATCGAGAACCTCCCGGGCAACGCCTGCGCGCTGTCGGGGGACAGCCTAGGGACGATCCGAGGATCGGCCCAGACCTTTTTGCGGGCGTGCTCCGACCGGAGGCTGCACCGCGGCCGGAGGATCAGCCGGAGGGATCAACCGGTGACGCGGCGGTAGACGACCTTCGAGGTGTAGATCGCCCGCTTGGAGATCGCCTTACCGCTGCGGGGCGAGTCGTACATCATGCCCGGGCCGGCCACGATGCCCACGTGGCTGGCGTACCCGCCGCTGACCATGAACACCAGGTCGCCCGCGCGCGCCTGCGAGGCGGGGATCGCCCGGGTGGCGCCCATCTGCTGCTGCGCCGTGCGGGGCAGCGTGATGCCCACCTGGCGGAAGACATACTGCACGTACCCGGAGCAGTCGAACCCGGCGGCCGTGGTGCCGCCGTAGCGGTACATGATGCCCACGTAGCGTGACGCGATGGCCAGCACGGCCGAGCCGCGGGCCCCGGCGGCGACGGTGGCCGGCGTGGCGG
>JBAPWU010000501.1:0-3252 GCA_049283855.1 Kineosporiaceae bacterium | reverse complement strand
GGTCGAGGGCCTGCGCCGCTTCGCCCACGATCCGGCGCACCGTCTCGGCCGGCAGCGGGCCGTGGCGCAGGAAGTCCTCCAGCAGCCGGCCCTGCACGTACTCGGTGACGACGTAGGTGGTGCCCTTGGACTCGCCGACGTCGAGCACCCGGGCCAGCCGGGGGTCGTCGACCAGGGCGGCCCGGCGGGCCGCGTCGATCACATCGGCGGCGAAGGGGTGCCCACGGCGGACGACGCGAACGCTCACCTGGCGCTCCAGCGTCTCGTCCACGGCCCGCCAGAGCGACCCGTCAGGGCCGGCCTGGAGCCGGTCCTCGAGCCGGTACCGTCCAGCCAGGATGCTGCCGTGCCCCACCGCGTCCAGCGTGCATCCCTCCTCCGGCCGATCCTGCAGGTCTTCACGCGCGTGCGAACAAGCCCCCGCGCACCGTCGCGGTCCATGGTATGCACGTCAGAGGTCGTAGAGGCGACAGCAGAGCCGTTGGATCGCCGGAAGTCCGCCGGGGTGTCGTCATGATCACATTGCCACGACCGGCGCCGTCGTCAGGCCCGCCCGAGCCGCGACAGCACCGGCTCGAGCAGAGTGTCGAGCTCGCGCACCCGGAGCGCGCGCAGCGCCAGGAGGTAGGTCAACAGCATCACACCGCCGGCAACCGCGAGCACCAGGTAGTCGGCCGCGCGGGTATCGCCCACCACCACCTGGGTTCCCTCCCGCACCAGCACGCCGACGGCGGCCGCGATCCCGGCGGCGATCGTGAGGCGGAGATGGGTGCGCAGGATCCGGGCGCCGTCCGTCGACCCGAGTCTGCGGCGCAGCAGTGGCACCCACAGCGCGAGGGTGAGCAGGTTCGAGACCGTCAGGGACAGACCGACCCCGGCGGCGACGTACCGGTCCTCGAGCAGGGACGCCGCGAGCAGGGCACCCGCGGTCCAGGCTGTCGTGCCGACCGCGCCCACCATGAACGGAGTGCGGGCGTCCTCGTAGGCGTAGAACACCCGCTGGAACACGTACTGCGCGCTGTAGGGCACGACGCCGGCCAGCATCGCCATCGCGACGAGGGCGTACTGGTCGGTGCTGGCCCGGCCGGTGCCGATGAACATGGCGTAGGTGAGCTGCGGGCCGAGCACGGCGAACGCCGCGGTAGCGAACACGGTCGCCACCGCCACGGTGCGCGTGGCCAGGGAGAGATCGGCCCGGACGGCGTCGACCCGGCCGTCGGCGGCCTGCCGCGACATGCGGGTGAACATGGCGGTGACCACGGAGACCGCGATCAGCGAGTGCGGCAGCATGAAGATCAGGAACGCGTTGTCGAAGACCATCCGCCCGCCCGGGACGCCGCCCCGGTCGGAGGCGCTTCCGGCGGAGTTCACCACTCTGGACACCACCACGTAGGCGAGCTGGGACAGGGCCACTCCGGCGAACGTCCAGGCGGCGACGGAGCCGGCCCGGCCCAGACCGATCCCGCGCCAGCCCCAACGGGGGTGCCAGGTGTAGCCGGAGCGGCGCATCACCGGGATCAGCACCAGGGCCTGCGCCGCCACCCCGAGGGTGGCCGTCCCGGCCAGGACCGCGATGTCCAGAGCCGACCAGGCGGCCACGGGGCGCGCGCCCCCGCCGGCCATCGCGACGAAGAGACCCATCCCGGCGATCGCCACCACGTTGTTCACCACCGGGGCCCACATGTACGGGCCGAAACTGCCGCGCGCGTTGAGCACCTGGCCGTACAGGGTGTATAGGCCGTAGAAGAAGATCTGCGGCAGGCACCACAGCGCGAAGGCGGTGCCGAGGTCGAGCGCTGGTTCGGTCCAGCTCTTGGTGTAGAGCCTGATCAGCAGGGGCGCCGCCGCGGTGAGCACGATCGTGGCTCCGCCGAGCACGACGATGGCCAGGGTGAGCAGCCGGTCGACGTACTGCTTGCCGCCGTCCGACTGAGTGGCGGCGCGCACGATCTGCGGCACCAGGACGGCGTTCAGGACGCCGCCGCCGATCAGGATGAACAGGTTGTTGGGCAGGGTGTTCGCCGTGGTGAAGGCATCGCCGGACACGGCGGCGCCGATCGCGGCCGAGAGGACGATCGCGCGCGCCATGCCGAGGATCCGCGAGACCAGGGTGCCGGCCGTCATCAGCGCACTGCTGCGCATCAAGGACCGCGTGTCCGCGCTGTCGCCCTCCACCTCCTGGGCACGGTGTGACGTCGCGCCCGCGTGGTGGGCACGGTGTGACGTCGTGCCCACCGACTGAGCGACACGGTGTGACGTTGCGCCCGCCCCGTGGGCACGGTGTGACGTCGTGCCCACGGGTGGGGTGACCACGGCCGGGGTGACCACGGCCGGGGTGGACGCCGGTGGGGCGGCCGCCGCGCCGCTGCCGTAGGACGGCACGGCGGTCGGCAGGCCGACGTCGTCGGGGTCGGGCACGCTCTCCAACGGAACACGCGCGCGTCGTCCGCGCCGGACGCTGCGGAAGAGGCCGAGCACCAGCAGCGAGCCGAGCACCCCGCCGGCGACGGTGAGTCCCCGGTCCTCCCAGTCGTGCCGGATCCGCACCCGGATGGGCTCGGGGGCCACCACCAACGGCTCGATCCCGCCGGGGGCCGACAGTGAGGCGACCACGTCGACATCCCCGCTGGCGACTGCGTTGACCAGCATCACCACATTGGCCCGGGCGGTGCCGTTGGTCGCGGCGCCGAGCGAGACCCGCTGTGGCTCACCGACCTGCAATCGCCCGGAGAGCGGGCGCAGGGTCAGGACGAGGTTCACCGGTTGGGTCAGGGTGCTGGTCACGGTGACCGGCAGCCGTCCGCTGCGAGCCAGCAGGTTCGCCGGGCTCCCGGTGGCCACGGAGATCCCGGAATAGAGCCCGTCCACCTTCTCGACCAGGGGAGCGCGGGCCTGGGCGAGAATCCGCTCCCGGGCGGAGACGATGACCCCGGGGCTGCGCCACCCCTGACCGACGAGGGAGAACGCGGCGCGACGGAGCGGGACATAGGTGTCCTGGAGCCGGGTGAGAGCCCCTCGGAAGGCGAACAGCCGTTGATAGGCGGCGCGTACCTCACGCACATGCTCTGCAGGAAGCGGGCTGTCGACGGCGATCCCCTGGTCGGCCAGGGCCACGGGTGCCGGGCCGGGGGTCCGTTCTCGGGCGACGCCGAGACGTTCCACGTGAATCCACGGCACGGTCCTGAGCAGCGCCACACCCGCGGCCATCTGCTCCGGCTGCACCGGGTCCCACCCGCGGGGCAGGGCCGCCAC
>JBAPWU010000500.1:0-2812 GCA_049283855.1 Kineosporiaceae bacterium | reverse complement strand
CGACCCAGCCGCTCACCGGGCTTCCCTCGTCGGTGCACCCGCCGTCCGCTCTGCCCGCCGTCCGCTCTGCGCGCCGTCCGCCCGGGTGCGCCGTCCGCCCGGGTGCGCCTCGTGATCCTTGTGCACTTGTTGGCGCAATCGGCACCGGAATCCGCCAGGAACTGCACACCGGTGGCGCCGGCGACCCGGCAGCGGCGGGTTAGGGTTCCCTTATGCCCGTGCAGAGTGTGTTCGACCAGCTGGAGCCGTTGCTGCCCCTGGTGGGCAAGCCGATCCAGTACGTGGGCGGTGAGCTGAACAGCACGGTCAAGGACTGGGACGTCGCCGGCGACGCCACCGTGCGGTGGGCCCTGATGTATCCGGACGCCTATGAGGTCGGCCTGCCGAACCAGGGGATCATGATCCTCTACGAGGTGCTCAACGAGCGGCCCGACGTGCTCGCCGAACGCACGTACGCGGTCTGGCCGGAGCTCGAGGCGCTCATGCGCGAGCGCGGCGTGCCCCAGTTCACCGTCGACGCCCACCGCCCGGTCGGCGCCTTCGACGTGCTCGGGGTCTCCTTCTCCACCGAGCTCGGCTACACCAACCTGCTCACCGCCCTCGACCTGGCCGGGATCCCGCTCACCGCAACGGATCGCGACCAGAGCCACCCGATCGTGCTGGCCGGCGGGCACGCGTCGTTCAACCCCGAGCCGATCGCCGAGTTCATCGATGCCGCGGTCCTCGGCGACGGCGAGCAGGCCGTGCTGGCGATCAGCGACATCGTGCGCGACTGGAAGACCGCCGGGCGGCCGGGCGGACGGATCGAGCTCCTCGAACGCCTGGCCCGCACCGGGTCCGTCTACGTTCCGCAGTTCTACGACGTCGACTACCTGCCCGACGGGCGGATCCGCCGGATCGCGCCGAACCGTCCCGGCGTGCCGTGGCGGGTCACCAAGCACACCGTGATGAACCTCGACGAGTGGCCGTACCCGAAGCAGCCGCTCGTGCCGCTGGCCGAGAGCGTGCACGAGCGGATGAGCGTGGAGATCTTCCGCGGCTGCACCCGCGGCTGCCGGTTCTGCCAGGCCGGCATGATCACCCGCCCGGTGCGTGAGCGGACCACCGCCGGCATCCGGGCGATGGTCGAGAAGGGCCTGGCCGCAACGGGTTTCGAAGAGGTTGGGCTGCTCAGCCTGTCCAGCGCCGACCATTCCGAGATCGCCGGGCTGACCCGTGGCCTGGCCGACACCTACGAGGGCACCAACACCGGGCTGTCGCTGCCCAGCACCCGGGTCGATGCCTTCAACATCGATCTGGCGAACGAGCTGTCCCGGGGCGGCCGGCGCTCGGGCCTGACCTTCGCGCCGGAGGGCGGCAGCGAACGGATCCGCAAGGTGATCAACAAGATGGTCACCGAGGAGGACCTGGTGCGGACCGTCGCGGCCGCCTACTCGGCCGGGTGGCGCCAGGTGAAGCTCTACTTCATGTGCGGCCTGCCCACCGAGACCGACGAGGACGTGCTGCAGATCGCGGAGCTGGCCAAGCGGGTGATCGCCACCGGCCGCGAGGTCAGCGGCTCACGCGACATCCGGTGCACGGTGAGCATCGGCGGGTTCGTGCCCAAGCCGCACACCCCGTTCCAGTGGGCCGCCCAGCTCGACCACGAGACCACCGACGCGCGCCTGGCCAAGCTGCGCAACGCCGTCCGCAGTGACCGGAACTACGCGCGAGCCATCGGGTTCCGCTACCACGACGGCAAGCCGGGGATCGTGGAGGGCCTGCTCTCGCGCGGGGACCGGCGCCTCTCCGGGGTGATCCGCCAGGTCTGGGCGGACGGCGCCCGCTTCGACGGATGGAGCGAGCACTTCCGTTTCGACCGGTGGATGGCCGCGGCCGAGCGGGCGCTGGCCGGCACCGGCGTGGACGTCGGCTGGTACACCACCCGGGAGCGCGACATCACCGAGGTGCTGCCCTGGGACCACCTGGACTCCGGGCTGGACAAGGACTGGCTGTGGGAGGACTGGCAGGACGCGCTCAGCGAGCCGGCCGCCGTCGAGGTCGAGGACTGCCGCTGGACCCCGTGCTTCGACTGCGGGGTGTGCCCCCAGCTGGGCACGGAGATCCAGCTGGCCCGCCGCGGGTAGCGGCGGGGCTACTTCGGCAGGTCGACGCTCAGGCTGACTGCGGCGCGCAGCGACGAGTCGATGGTGGCGCTGCGGTCGGTGCCGGACACCTGCTGGCAGCTCGGATCGAGTTCCTCGCCCGAGTTCGCCAGCTGGCAGCTCATCAGGATGACCCGCTTGTCGCTGGTGTGGAAGGTGATCTTCGAGGCGGACTGTCCGCTGAGCGCGACCACGACCGAATCACCGCGTCCGGGCCGGGAGACGACCGTTGCGGAGGTGAGCTTGTAACGGATCACCGCGGTCGTGTAGGGCTTGTTGCCCGGGGAGGTCACGATCCAGCCGCCGTCAGGGTTGGCCGCCGGGGTCACCGCGACGCCGTCCAGCTCGACCTGCAGGCCCGCCACCGCCGGCTGCGGGGTGCGCGGCAGCGAGGGCAGGGTCAGGAAGAGCGGTTCGGTCGTCGGTGCCTCCCGCTTCAGCTGCTCGTAGCTGTCGAAGGACCGGCCGTCGTCGTCCAGGGCGAAGGTGACGTGCGCCCCCGGAGCGTCCAGGCCCGGACCGGTGGTGGGCAGGTCTGGAGGCACCAGCACGGGGACGCCACCCGGCCAGGCCATGGGTGAGGCCTTGGTCCCGGACGACGCCGTGACCGCGGACGGCGCCGCGACCGAGGGCCCGACGGAGGCCGCGCCCGAGGGCCGGGCCGAGGC
>JBAPWU010000499.1:0-8208 GCA_049283855.1 Kineosporiaceae bacterium | reverse complement strand
CGCCGGGCGCTCGCCGGCGGCGGCCACGGCGTCGATCAGGGCGCGGTTCAGGGTCGCCGCCACTCCGGTGAGCGCCATCGGCCCGGGCCGGTTCAGGTCGACAGGGCCGCCCACGGCTCCACCTCCGGTGCGGCCGCCTGGCCGGCGCGGCAGTGCCGGCGGAAGTCGCACCACGAGCAACCGCTCGAGGGCGCCGGGGCGAAGATCTCAGCACCGGTGACGTCGACCTCCTCCCCCGCTGCGTAGGCACGGTCGGCCCGGGCGGCGTCGCGGGCGATCGAGGCCGCCTCGCCGATCTTGCGCGTCAGTGCCGCCTCGTCGTGCTCGGCGACCGCCACCGCTCCGGAGGGCAGGTGGTGCAGTTCCACCCGACCAGCCGGACGGCGCAGGGTGCGCGCCGCAGCCACCGCGTAGACGGCGAGCTGCAGACTGGCCCGTGCCTCGTCGTCGGTGGGCACGTGTCGTCCGGTCTTGTAGTCGACCACCACCAGTGCGCCGCCGCGCTCATCGATCCGGTCCACCCGGCCGCTGACCACCAGGGTCTCGGTGGGAGCCGAGACCGTCCGTTCCACCCCGATCGGCTCGTCCGCCGGATCGACGCGCAGCAGGTACTCCTGGACCCAGCGCCCTGCCCGTTCGCGCGCCTGCGCCGACTGGGCGTCGTCACGGAAACCGTCACGCAGCCAGTGCTCGCGCACCAGCTCAGGCCCGCGTTCGGGCTGGCGACGCGGGAAGGGCAGGCTCCACCAGCGGGCCAGCGCGGTGTGCACGGCTGCGCCGAGACTGAGGTGCGCCCACGGCGGGCCCTTGGCCGGCTGCGGCCGGTCGAGGTAGGTGAACCGGTAGCGGCGGGGGCAGTCCAGCCAGGTGGTCAGCCGGCTTGGGGTGCACGGGTAGAGCCGGGCCGGCATGCCGGGCAGCACCTGTTGCCCCTCGACCTGGCGCACCTGCCCCGCGGTACCGATCGCCGTCCGCGGCTGCGACCGGTGTGGCGCCGCGCCTGCCGGAATCGTCATAGCCACACCTCCGCGGCCATTGTGCCGTCTCCCACCGACATCGCCGGCAGCAGCGAGGCCGGGCCGGGGGCGTCGCCCGCCGGGCACCTGTCACACTCCCAGCCATGCTGGTGAAGATGCGTCTGGCCCTGGCGTTGCTGGTGCTGGCCGCGTTCCCGCTGGTGGTCCTGGCGGTGGCCGCGGCCATCGTGGCCGGCGGGGTCAGGCTCGCCGCCCTGCAGGGAGGCCTCGGGACGAGGATCGTGATCGGCGGGCTGATCGTCGCTGCGGGGCTGGTCGGCGGGGCGGTCAACGCGTTCCGTGCCCGGCCCGAGCCGGCGCAGGGCGTGGAGCTGACCCGGCAGGGCGAACCGCGGCTCTGGCAGCTGCTGGACAGCCTCGCCGCGCCGATGGGGGTGCGCGGTCCGGACCGGCTGGTCGTCGTCCCCGAGGTCAACGCCCGTGTGAGCGAGGTCGGCGGCCACCGGGAGATGGTGCTCGGGCTGCCCCTGCTCGCCGGGCTGACCCGCACCGAGCTGGCCTCCGTGCTGGCACACGAGCTCGGCCACTACGCCCAGGGCCATACCCGGCTCGGCGCCCTCACCTATCGCTGGAGTGTGCTGATCGAGGGTGTGCTCGACCGGATGAGCAGCGCCGTGGTGCGGGGACTGCTGACGGCCTACTACTCGGTCTACGTCCTGCTCACCGCCTCCGCGCGACGACAGCAGGAGTTGCAGGCCGACGACTGGTCGGTCCGATTGACCGACCCGGTGACCGCAGGGTCGGCGATGACCCGAGTGGGCCAGATCGACCTCGGGTGGGAGCGCCTGATCGAGGACTACCTGCCGCTGACCGGCCCCGCCCACCGGCGCGCATCCCTGGCGGTGGGCCTGCGCGAACTGATGCGGGCCGACCCGGTGCCGCCAGACGTCGCTGCGCTCGCCGACACCGGCCGGCCCCGCTCCCGGTTCGACTCCCATCCCCGACCCGCGAACGCCTGGCGAGATTCGCCCGCGCAGCCGACTCCGGCGGCGCCGTGGCAGCCCCCGACCGGGTGGCGGCCTCGGATCTGCTGCACGGGCGTGACGCCGGTCTGGACCGGATCGAGCAACAACTGTTGGAGGACGACGACCCGCGCGCCGAGTGGGCGGAGGTGGTGACCCTGGCCGGCCAGGCGGAGGCCGAGCACCTGATCGGTGTCGCCACCGGCCTGGTCGCCGACGGACACCGCCTCACGCACGGCCCCGGCTGTACGCCCACCCTGGGTGAGCTCCTCGCCCTGCTGGCCCGCGGCCACGGCCCTGATCTGGTGCTGCCGATGCTGCGCGGCGACCTGGACCGGGACGAGCTTGCCGAGGCGATCACCGCCGTCACCGCTGACATCCTGGCCTCCGTCGTCCACCTCTCGATGGCCGCCGACGGCCGGGCGCGGTTCGCGGTGAACTGGCACGGGCCGCGTCACTGGGAGCTCTGGTACGGCCCCGACCACGGATGGCGGGCGGTCGACCTGGAGGCGATGGTGGCGGACGCCGCGCGCGAGCCCGCCCGGGTCGACGACCTCGCCCGCACCCTGCAGTCGTGGCAGGCGCGCCTCGACCTCGTGATCGAGCCGCAGCAGCTGCTCGACTCAACAGCCACCGCCCAGGCGTTCTGGGGCCACCTGCTGCTGGCCCGGGCGCTGGAGACCGGTGCCCGCCAGCCACGCAACAAGGGCCGCATCGTCGACCTCCTGGTCTATCCGAGCGGGGTGCTGCTGCTGCGCCCGCACCGGGTGATCGCCTTCGGCCTGAACGCCGGCCGCGCCTACGCCGCGAAGGCCGAGAAGCGGTGCGTCGACCTGATCGAGGCGGTCGGGACCGACCCGGCGGGATACGCCAGCACCCAGGGGCCGGGCCGTGACGGCGGTCCGTCGGCGCGGTGGATCCCGGCGGCGGACCTGGTCGAGGTCGAGCACACCGAACGCGTGGTCCGTCAGGACACCTGCACCCTGGGACTGCGCTCCGGCGAACAGATCACGCTCAAGCACACCGAGGCGACGGTCACCGGGGAGGATCCGCTGGAGCAGCTACGGGTGATGTGCACCTACCGCTGATCCGGGCGGACGGCAGTTCAGGGCCGCACCACCGCGGCGCCCCGCCCGATCGCCTCGATCGCCTCGAACACCTCCGGGGCGCTCAGGTGCTCGCCGATCCGGTTCTGCTTGCCTGCGCCGTGGTAGTCGCTGGCCCCGGTGACGAACAACCCGAGATCGGCTGCCAGGGAACGCAGTTCGGCCCGCTCGTGGGGCAGGTGGTCACGGTGGTCGACCTCCAGGCCGGCCAGCCCGCGCGCAGCCATTGCGGCGATCACCTCGGCGGAGACCACCCGGCCACGCCGCGCGGCCCGGGGATGCGCCATCACCGCCACCCCGCCCGCGGCGACCACCAGGGCCACCGCCTCGACGGCGTCCGGCGCGTAGTGTCGCACGTAGTAGGGCGATCCCGAGCGCAGCACGTGGGCGAAGGCCTCGTCGCGGGAGGTCACGTGCCCCCGGGCGACCATCGCGTCGGCGATGTGCGGGCGGCCGACGGTGGCGCCCACGGGGGTGTGCGCCACCACGTCCTCCCACTCCAG
This sequence comes from Kineosporiaceae bacterium, assembly GCA_049283855.1. Lineage (GTDB taxonomy): Bacteria > Actinomycetota > Actinomycetes > Actinomycetales > Kineosporiaceae > JADJPO01. The sequence continues at coordinate 4,600 of JBAPWU010000499.1, read as the reverse complement.
CGGGTAGTCGGCGCCGATCCGCTCGACCATGCGCCGGGCCCGGCCGACCCGGTCGTGCCGGGTGCGGGTGATCTCGGCCAGCAGCGCCGCGTCCTCGGGGTCGTGCAGGTAGGCCAGCAGGTGGACGCCGATCCCGCCGGCCTGGCAGGAGATCTCGGCCCCCGGCACCAGCACGATGCCCGCCTGGCGCGCCGCCTCGCCCGCCTCGGCCCACCCGGCCGTGGTGTCGTGGTCGGTCAGCGCCACCACGTCGAGCCCGGCGGCGGCCGCGACGAGCATCACCTCGGACGGCGCTTGGGTGCCGTCGGAGGCGTCGGAGTGGAGGTGCAGGTCGATCCGCACACCGATCAGCCTAGGCTCCCGGGCCGGGGTGAGCCTGCGCGGTACGGGTCGAGTCGCCGGATGGCCGGTCCTCCTGGAGGATGCGAATTGTTCACAGAATAAATCCGCGACACCTGGAGCGAGGCCCCCGCCATGGCCACCTCGATCACGACGCCCCCGCGCCAGGGGATCCCGAAGGACTCCGACCGGGCGGCCGACGGGGCGTCCCGGAGCGGGTCGGTCGTCGTCCGCTGGTTGACCAGCACCGATCACAAGGTGATCGGCAACCTCTACCTGGCCACGTCGTTCGGGTTCTTCCTGTTCGGCGGAGTGCTCGCCCTGCTGATCCGGGCGGAACTGTTCGAGCCGGGTCTGCAGGTGGTCCAGAGCAAGAGCCAGTACAACCAGTTGTTCACCATGCACGGCGCGATCATGTTGCTGCTCTTCGCCACCCCACTGTTCGCCGGGTTCGCCAACGCCGTCATGCCGCTGCAGATCGGCGCTGCCGACGTCGCCTTCCCGCGGCTGAACATGCTGTCCTACTGGCTCTTCCTGTTCGGCGGCCTGATCGTGGTGGCCGGGTTCCTGCTGCCCGGTGGCGCGGCCTCCTTCGGGTGGACGGCGTACGCACCGCTGTCGACGTCCACCTACTCTCCGGGTCAGGGCGCCGACCTCTGGGTGTTCGGGCTGACCCTGACCGGTCTGGGCACCATCCTCGGAGCGGTCAACATCATCACCACGATCGTGTGCCTGCGGGCGCCCGGCATGACGATGTTCCGGCTTCCGATCTTCACCTGGAACGTGCTGATCACCTCGCTGATGGTCCTGGTGGCCTTCCCGCCTCTGGCCGCGGCGCTGTTGACCCTGGGCGCCGACCGCAGGCTCGGGTCCCAGGTCTTCGCACCGGCCAGCGGCGGTCCGGTGCTCTGGCAGCACCTGTTCTGGTTCTTCGGCCACCCGGAGGTGTACGTGGTGGCGCTGCCCTTCTTCGGCATCGTGACGGAGATCATCCCGGTGTTCAGCCGCAAGCCGCTGTTCGGCTACAAGGGGCTGGTGATGGCGACGGTGGGCATCGCCGCGTTGTCGGTGAGCGTCTGGGCGCACCACATGTACGCCACCGGCCAGGTCAACCTGCCCTTCTTCTCCTTCATGAGCATGCTGATCGCAGTCCCCACCGGGGTGAAGTTCTTCAATTGGATCGCCACCATGTGGCGGGGGTCGCTGACCTTCGAGACGCCGATGCTGTGGGCGTTGGGCTTCCTGGCCACCTTCCTGTTCGGCGGCCTGACCGGGGTGCTGCTGGCCAGCCCTCCGCTGAACATGCACGTCACCGACTCCTACTTCGTCGTGGCGCACTTCCACTACGTGCTGTTCGGCACGGTGGTCTTCTCGATGTTCGCCGGCTTGTACTTCTGGTGGCCCAAACTCACCGGCCGCATGCTCGACGAGCGACTGGGCAGGTGGCACTTCTGGCTGACCTTCATCGGGTTCCACACCACATTCCTGGTGCAGCACTGGCTGGGTGTGGAAGGCATGCCGCGCCGCTACGCCGACTATCTGCCCGAGGACGGCTTCACCGGGTACAACCAGATCTCCTCCGCGGGCGCCCTGACCCTTGCCGTCTCCACCCTGGTGTTCTGCTACAACGTCGTCATGACGACCCGGCACGCCCCGCGGGTGCTGCTGAACGATCCATGGGGCTTCGGCGGATCACTCGAATGGGCGACGAGCTGTCCGCCGCCGCGGCACAACTTCACCGAACTGCCCCGGATCCGTTCCGAACGGCCGGCGTTCGACCTCAACCACCCAGGCGCGGGCTGAGCGCGCCGTAGGGCAACGTGTACGCGTGCTGCGGATCGCGCAGATCGAGCAGCGCGAAGTGCTCCAGGAGGACCGCGGACGCCGGGCGGGGCCACAGCAGCACCCACAGCCACTCACCGAGCGCCTCGCCGACGTAGGCGACGCCCGCCGTGTCGTCCTCGTCGTCACCGAAGGCGAACGACCACATGGGGGTCTCGTGCCCGGCCACGACGAGCTTGGCATCCGACGGACCGGAGGCCAGCGCCGTCCCCGGGTCGATCCCGTCCAGCCCGGCCAGGTGTGCGGCCAGGCCGACCCCGGGCTGCTCGGCGACCAGCAGCAGGTCGGCGGCGAGGGCGTCGTGCGCATCGAGCACGAGCGGGTTCGGGCCCGACAGCGCGAGCACCGTCGCCACCGGCCCGGAGTGCTCGTCGCCGGCGTGACGCAGGCCGGAGACCAGCCAGCCCTGTGGCAGTGGCCAGGGCAGCCAGAGCGGCACCTGCGAGCGGGCGGCGGTCTGGATCAGCACCTCGTCGGACCCGACCAGGGCCGGGTGCAGCGGCGCCACGGCGCCGTGCTCGGCGCAGGTCCAGGCGTCCGACCACAGCCCGGGGGGGCGTACGCCCTGGCCGCAGCGGGGGCAGGTCAGCGATGCGGTCACACCAGTGACATTCCTCCGCCGCCCGCCGGTGGTCAAGCGCTTCGTGCCTGACGCGCTGAGACACTCCTCGCATGCGGATCGTCCCCTGCGTCGGCGGGCTGGTCTACGACGATCGCGGCCGGCTGCTGCTCGTCCTGCGAGCCCACGACCCGGCTCGGGGAACCTGGTCGATCCCCGGTGGCAAGGTCGAGCCGGGCGAGGACGGCGCGGCCGCGGTGTCCCGCGAACTGCGCGAGGAGACGGGCCTGGAGGTGGCCCCGACCCGCCTGGTCGGCGTGGTGGAACGCCCGGCCCCGGACGGCGGCACGTTCGTGATCGAGGACTTCGCCTGCCAGGTGCTCGGCGGCGTCCTGCGCGCCGGTGACGATGCCGACGACGTCCGCTGGTTCAGCGCCGCCGACCTCGCCGCCACGGACCCCGGGTCGCTGGCCCCCGGTCTGCTCGAGGCCCTCGCCGGCTGGACCGCGCTCCCCCGCTGAGAGGCCCGCCGCCCGTCCGCCGTCCACCCGTCAGCGAGGAAGCAGGACCTCGCACCGCAGTCCGGGGGCACGGGCGAGCCGTGCATCCAGCGTGGCGAGGGCAACGTTCAGCCCTTCGGCCACGGCGACGTACCACGCCTCGTAGGCGGTGAGATTGCCTCGCACCTGCCAGACCCGGGCGGCGAAGGGCAGGTAGGGGACCAGGTCGACCGGGAGAGCCACCAGGTCCTCGAGAGCAAGCGTGGCATTGTCGGGCGTGATGTCTCCGGCCGCCTCGCTGCGCCGCAGGATGTTGGTCACCTCGACCGGCATCAGGTGAGGTGCGACCAGCGGCTCCGCCGCCACCAGCGTCGTCGCCCAGGCACCCACCGGTCCGGTGTCGATCAGTGCCGCGACGATGAGCGACGCATCGACGACCAGGGTCACCGCCGGTCGGCGTCTCGATGGGCGAGGATGCGCTCGACACTCACCTCGGTGCCGATCGCCGCCTTGCGCGCCGCCACCCGTGCTACCCAGGTCTCCGCGTCCGGCCGGGTGGCGAAGGCCACGAGGTGAGCCTTCAGGTACTCCTGCAGGGAGCGACCCGATCGGGCCGCTCGGGCGGCGAGCTCGTCCGAGACCTCGTCGGGAACATCGCGGATAGTGATCGACCGTGCCATAGTTGCATATTGCAGGTCCTGACATCACTATGCAACTGAGCCTGAGCATGTATCTGACCGGGACCTCGCGGCTCTGGGTGCACGTGCAAACGACACCGTGGCTGGACCTGGATCTCGACATCGCGGCGTGCCGCCTCGGTGAGCTGCAGGACGCCTTGCCGGGCACCGCCGTCCACTACGCCGTCAAGGCCAACCCGCACCCGAGCCTGCTGAGCCGGCTGCACGAGGGCGGCGCCCGGTTCGACGTGGCCAGCCCGGCCGAGGTCGCCGCCGCGATGGCGGCGGGGGCGGACGCCGGGGACCTGCTCTACTCCAACCCGGTCAAGCGCCGGGCGGACGTCGCGGCGGCCCATGCGCTCGGGGTACGGATCTTCGTGATCGATTCGGCCGAGGAGACGGCCAAGGTCGCCGAGGCCGCACCGGGCGCAGCCGTCCTGGCCCGGCTGGCCACCTCCGGCGAGGGCTCGGACTGGTCGCTGTCGCGCAAGTACGGCTGCAGCTCCGCCGACTGCGTCCGCCTGCTGCTCACCGCCGCCCGGCTCGGCCTCGATCCGGCAGGGGTGGCCTTCCACGTCGGGTCGCAGCAACGCGACCCGGCTGCCTGGGGACCGCCGATCGCGGCGGCGGCGACCGTGTTCGAGGCCCTGCACGAGGCCGGGGCCCGACCGTGGCTGCTCGAC
>JBAPWU010000498.1:0-7034 GCA_049283855.1 Kineosporiaceae bacterium | reverse complement strand
CCCTCGCCCCACCGGCCACCGGAACCGCCGAGCTGCGGCTGCGCGCGGTCCCCGGGGGCGCCGCGGCGATCCTGGCCGACGTGACCGACGCGGTCGATCTGCGTGCGCGGCTCGCCGCGGTCGCGCGCTACGACCAGATGACCGGGCTGGCCAACCGCGCCCACCTGATCGACGAGGTGTCCGGGTGGCTCGATCACGACCGGCCGGTGGGGGTGCTCTACCTCGACCTGGAGGGTCTGAAGGCCGTCAACGACCGGTTCGGCCACGCCGCCGGTGACCAGGTGCTGGTCGAGGTCGCCGGCCGGCTGCAGATGTGCTGCTCCACGTTCGGCCCGGCAGCCATGCCGGACGGCGCGGCCCTGGTCGCCCGGGTCGGTGGTGACGAGTTCGTGGTCGCCGTGCGCGGGGCGCGGCTGGAGACGGCGATGACGGCCGCCGAGGAGTTCCTGGCCGCGCTGCGCCCCTCGTTCGAGATCGCCGGGCGGGCGGTGAGGATCGGGGCCAGCATCGGGGTGAGCGCCACCGACGACGGCAGCCGGATCGAGTCCGCCGGGGCGGTGGGCGCCGGGGCGGTGGCGGCGGCGGCACTGCTGCACCGGGCCGATATCGCGGTGTTCGCCGCCAAGCAGGCCGGCCGCTCGGGCGTGCGGCGCTGGGACGAGCCGCTCGAGGAGCGGGCCCGGCGCAAGGTGGACATCGCCATCGGCCTGCGCGATGCCCTGGAGACCGGCCGGCTCGACCTGGCCTACCAGCCGATCGTGCGCCTGTCCGACGGCGCGATCGTCGGCGTCGAGGCGCTGATCCGGTTGCCCGCGCAGGGCTCGCTGGCCTCGCTGGCCGGCCTGGTCACCCCGGCCGAACTGGTCGAGGTGGCCGAGGGCACCGGTGAGATCGACGAGCTCGGTCGCTGGGTGCTCGCCGAGGCCACCCATCAGGCGTCCCTGTGGCAGCGGATGGAGCGCGAGGTCCGGGTCAACGTCAACATGTCGGTGCGTCAGCTGTCCGACCCGGGATTCGTCGAGGCGGTCCGGGCCGCGCTGGCCGCCGCACGCCTGGCCCCCGACCGCCTGGTGATCGAGATCACGGAGGGCCAGCTGCTCGGCGAGGGGGACCGGGCGAACGACACCATCCGGCGGCTGCGCTCCGACGGGGTGCTGCTGGCCATCGACGACTTCGGCTCGGGCTACTCCTCGCTGTCCTACCTGCGCCGGATGCCGGTGAAGACGGTCAAGATCGACCGCACCCTGCTGGCCGGCGTCGGCAGCGACCCGCGGGCGACCACGCTGGTCAGGGCCGTGATCGGCGCCGCCCGAGGGCTCGGCCTGCAGGTGGTCTGCGAGGGGATCGAGAACCTGGCCATGGCCCGGCTGCTGCGCGACCTGGGAGCCTGGGCGGGCCAGGGTTTCGCCCTGTACGGCGCGATGAGCTCCACCGATCTGCTCGACGTCCTCGACGGTCCGGAGGTCGACCTGTCCGCCGCGACCCGCGCCACCCGGGCCCGCGTCTCACATCGCGAGACGGGGTCGGGGTCCGATTGACAGCCCCGTGACACGCGGTGAACGGTGGCACCGTGCGTCTGTTCCTCGTACTCGGACAGCGCGCCGGCTGAGGCCCTCGTCCTGTCGGACAGCCCCCGCCCGCGCGCGACCCCTCGCATGCCCACCTCCGGGCCGAGGGGTCTTTTCGTCTCATGACGCACCAGATATCCGACGATCCAGATCGAGAGGCGCCACCTGATGACCGCCGAACAGATGACCGGAGCCAAGAGCCTCGTCCGCTCGCTCGAGGAGATCGGGGTCGACGTCGTCTTCGGGATCCCCGGTGGGGCCATCCTGCCGCTGTACGACCCGCTGATGGACTCGTCCACGGTGCGGCACATCCTGGTCCGCCACGAGCAGGGCGGTGGGCACGCGGCGGAGGGCTACGCGCACGCCACCGGCCGGGTGGGGGTCTGCATGGCCACCTCCGGGCCGGGTGCGACCAATCTGGTCACCCCGATCGCGGACGCCTACATGGACAGCGTGCCGATGGTGGCGATCACCGGTCAGGTGCCCAGCGCGGCGATCGGCACCGACGCCTTCCAGGAGGCGGACATCTCCGGGATCACGATCCCGATCACCAAGCACAACTACCTGGTCACGGACCCGGGAGAGATCCCGCGGGTGATGGCCGAGGCCTTTCACATCGCGGGCACCGGCCGGCCCGGGCCGGTGCTGGTCGACGTGTCCAAGGACGCGCTGCAGGCGGCCACCACGTTCACCTGGACCGACCGGGTCGACCTCCCCGGCTACCGGCCGGTGAGCAAGCCGCACAACAAGCAGGTGCGGGAGGCGGCCCGGCTGCTGGTCGAGTCGCGCCGCCCGGTGCTCTACGTCGGCGGCGGGGTGATCAAGGCGCGGGCCAGTGCGGAACTGCGCCGGCTGGTCGACCTGACCGGGGCCCCCGTGGTGACCACCCTGATGGCCCGCGGCGCGCTGCCGGACTCCCATCCGCAGAACCTGGGCATGCCCGGGATGCACGGCACGGTGGCGGCGGTGGCGGCGCTGCAGCAGAGCGAGTTGCTGGTCAGCCTCGGCGCCCGGTTCGACGACCGGGTCACCGGCAAGCTGTCCACGTTCGCACCGAACGCGACCGTGGTGCACGCCGACATCGACCCGGCCGAGATCTCCAAGAACCGGGTCGCCGACGTGCCGATCGTCGGTGACGCCAAGGACGTGCTGGTCGACCTGATCGCCGCGGTCGAGGCCGAGATCGCCGACGGACGCCGGGCCGACCTGGGCGCCTGGTGGCGCCAGCTCGACCGGCTGCGCGAGACCTACCCGCTCGGCTACGCCCCGCCGCCGGCCGGCGAGGTCTCCCCACAGCACGTGATCTCCCGGATCGGGCAGATCAGCGGGCCGGAGTCGCTCTACGTGGCCGGCGTCGGCCAGCACCAGATGTGGGCCTCGCAGTTCATCTCCTACGAGCACCCCAACACCTGGATCAACTCCGGGGGGCTGGGCACGATGGGCTTCTCGGTGCCGGCCGCGATGGGTGCCAAGGTCGGGATGCCCGACCGCACGGTCTGGGCGATCGACGGCGACGGCTGCTTCCAGATGACCAACCAGGAGCTGGCCACCTGTGTGATCAACGACATTCCGATCAAGGTCGCCGTGATCAACAACTCCAGCCTGGGCATGGTCCGGCAGTGGCAGACGCTGTTCTACAACGAGCGGTACTCCAACACCGACCTGCACACCTCGGCCGGGGGCCGGCGGATCCCCGACTTCGTCAAGCTGGCCGACGCCTACGGCTGTGTCGGCCTGCGCTGCGAGCGCCCCGAGGACGTCGACGCCACGATCGAGAAGGCCATGTCGATCGACGACGTGCCGGTCGTGGTCGACTTCGTCGTCTTCCGCGACTCGATGGTCTGGCCGATGGTCCCGGCCGGGCTGAGCAACGACGAGATCCTCTATGCCCGTGACCTGAGCCCGACCTTCGACCGCGAGGACTGATCCCGATGAGCAAGCACACGCTGTCCGTCCTGGTCGAGAACAAGCCGGGCGTGCTCACCCGAGCCGCGGGCCTGTTCGCCCGGCGCGGGTTCAACATCCACTCCCTCGCGGTCGGCCCGACGGAGAACCCGGACGTGTCCCGGATGACCGTCGTGGTCGACGTCGGGGGCCTGCCGCTGGAGCAGGTCACCAAGCAGCTCAACAAGCTGGTCAACGTGATCAAGATCGTCGAGCTGGAGACCTCGTCCTCGGTGCAGCGCGAGCTGCTCCTGGTCAAGATCAAGGCCGACATGCAGTCCCGGTCCAACGTGCTCGAGACCGTGCGCCTGTTCCGGGCCAAGGTGGTCGACGTCGCCCCGGACGCGGTCACCGTGGAGGTGACCGGCAACCCGGACAAGCTCGAGGCGTTCCTGAAGGTGATCGAGCCGTTCGGGATCCGCGAGCTGGTCCAGTCCGGCCTGGTCGCGATCGGCCGGGGCAGCCGCTCCATCGCCGACCGCGCACTGCGCTCCGCCTGAGCCCGTATCGTTTTCGCTGCAGCTGCCCATCCGTGTCGCCCCGAAACACCTGAAGGAGATGTACCGACGTGGCCGAGATGTTCTACGACGACGACGCCGACCTGTCCGTGATCCAGGGCCGCAACGTCGCGGTCCTCGGCTACGGCAGCCAGGGTCACGCGCACAGCCTGTCCCTGCGTGACTCGGGCGTCGACGTCCGGGTGGGCCTGCCCGAGACCAGCAGGAGCCGGGAGAAGGCCCTCGCCGAGGGGCTGCGCGTGGTCACCCCCGCGCAGGCCTGCGAGGAGGCCGACGTCGTCATGATCCTGACGCCGGATCACGTGCAGCGCCACGTCTACGCCGAGGCGGTCGCGCCCAACCTGGTGGACGGCGACGCCCTGTTCTTCGGGCACGGCTTCAACATCCGGTTCGGCTACATCAAGCCCCCGGCCGGGGTCGACGTCGCCATGGTCGCCCCGAAGGGTCCCGGCCACCTGGTGCGCCGGGAGTACGTCGACGGGCGCGGGGTGCCGGTGCTGGTCGCGGTGGAGCAGGACGCCACCGGCAAGGCCTGGCCGCTGGCCCTGTCCTACGCGCGGGGGATCGGCGGCCTGCGGGCCGGCGGGATCCGGACGACGTTCACCGAGGAGTGCGAGACCGACCTGTTCGGCGAGCAGGCGGTGCTCTGCGGCGGCATGAGCAAGCTGGTGCAGACCGGCTTCGAGGTGCTCACCGAGGCCGGCTACCAGCCCGAGGTGGCCTACTTCGAGTGCCTGCACGAGATGAAGCTGATCGTCGACCTGATGTACGAGGGCGGCATCGCCAAGCAGCGCTGGAGCGTCTCGGACACCGCGGAGTACGGCGACTACGTCTCCGGTCCCCGGGTGATCGACGCCGCGGTCAAGGACCACATGCGCCAGCTGCTCGCCGAGATCAAGGACGGCACGTTCGCCGCCCGGTTCATCGCCGACCAGGACGCCGGTGCGCCGGAGTTCAAGCGGCTGCGGGCCGAGGGCGAGGCGCACCCGATCGAGGCCACCGGCCGTGAGCTGCGCAAGCTGATGAGCTGGGTGAAGTCGACCGACTCCGACTACGTCGAGGGCACCGCCACCCGCTGAGCGCTGGACTACCGGACAGCTGGAAGAGGAAACACCGTGAGCAAGCCCGTCGTCCTGATCGCCGAGGAACTCTCCCCGGCCACCGTCGAGGCGCTGGGGGGCGACTTCGACGTGCGCTGGTGTGACGGCACCGACCGGACGGCGCTGCTCACCGCCCTGGCCGAGGCCGACGCGCTGCTGGTGCGCTCGGCGACCCGGGTCGACGCCGAGGCGCTGGGCGCCGGCAAGCAGCTGAGGGTGGTGGCGCGGGCCGGGGTCGGGCTGGACAACGTCGACGTCGAGGCGGCCACCCAGGCCGGGGTGATGGTGGTCAACGCGCCCACCTCGAACATCGTCTCGGCCGCCGAACTGGCGGTGGCGCTGCTGCTCGCGGTGGCCCGCAACGTGCCGCAGGCGAGCGCCTCGCTGAAGGCCGGGCAGTGGAAGCGGTCGGCGTTCACCGGGGTCGAGCTGCAGGAGAAGACGGTCGGCGTGCTCGGCCTGGGCCGGATCGGTGTCCTTGTCGCGCAACGGCTCTCGGCCTTCGGGATGACCGTGGTGGCCTACGACCCGTACGTGTCCCAGGCCCGCGCCGGGCAGATGGGGGTGCGGCTGGTCGGCCTGGACGAGTTGCTCACCCAGGCCGACTTCATCACCGTGCACCTGCCGCGCAACGCCGAGACGCTGGGCCTGGTCGGCGCGGAGCAACTGGCCCGGGTCAAGCCGAGCGTGCGGATCGTCAACGCCGCCCGCGGCGGGATCATCGACGAGGCGGCACTCTTCACGGCGCTCCAGGAGGGCCGGGTGGCGGGAGCGGGGCTCGACGTCTTCGTGACCGAGCCGTGCACCGACTCGCCGCTGTTCTCCCTCGACAACGTGGTGGTCACCCCGCACCTGGGGGCCTCCACCGACGAGGCTCAGGAGAACGCCGGGATCAGCGTGGCCCGCTCGGTGCGCCTGGCCCTGGCCGGGGAGCTCGTGCCGGATGCGGTCAACGTCTCCGGCGGAGTGATCGCCGAGGACGTGCGGCCGGGGATCGCCCTGGTCGAGAAGCTGGGCCGGGTGTTCACCGCGCTGGCCTGCGGACTGCCGGTGCAGCTCGACGTCGAGGTGCGGGGCGAGATCGCCGCCCAGGACGTCTCGGTGCTGCGCCTGGCCGCGCTCAAGGGGATCTTCACCGACGTGGTCGAGGACCCGGTGTCCTACGTGAACGCACCGGTGCTGGCCTCCGACCGCGGGATCGAGGTGCGGCTGCTCACCGACGAGGTGAGCCCCGCGTACCGCAACGTGGTCACCCTGCGCGGCACCATGGCCGACTCCACCCCGCTGTCGGTCTCGGGCACCCTGACCGGGCCCAAGCAGGTGGAGAAGCTGGTCGGCATCGACGGCCTCGACCTCGAACTGCCGCTGGCCGACCACCTGCTGGTGCTGCGCTACCACGACCGGCCCGGGGTGATCGGCGCCATCGGCGGCCTGCTCGGTGAGGCCGCGGTGAACATCGGCTCGATGCAGGTGGCCCGTCCGGAGGCCGGGGGCGGCGCGGTCGGGGTGCTCACCCTCGACCAGGCCGTGCCCGGCCCCGTCCTGGACGCGATCGTGGCCCGGGTCGGTGCCGTCTCCGGGCGCCGTATCGACCTGGTCTCGTAGGGGCCGGCCGCGATGGGTCCGAGAGTCGCCGTCGCCTCGCCCAACCGCGACGCCGCGGACGCCGGTGCCCGGATGGGTGGCGAGGGCGGCAATGCGGTCGACGCCGCGGTCGCGGCGATGCTGGTCACCTGCGTGACCGAGCCCGGCATCGTGTCCCTGGCCGGCGGAGCCTTCGCCACCGTCGCCCCCGCCGACGGCGCACCTCCGGTCACCGTCGACGGCTACGTCGAGATGCCCGGCCGGGGCCTGCCCGCCGAGGCGTTCGGTCGGGGCACCCGCGGGCTGGTCACCGCCTACGG
>JBAPWU010000497.1:0-2763 GCA_049283855.1 Kineosporiaceae bacterium | reverse complement strand
GAAGCACCCCCGGCAGCGGGTGACCGGCCTTCGGCGAGCGCAGCCTCACTCCGGCGTCGGTCCGCGCCCGGCCCGTGCGGGCCAGCCAGCGGGTGAACGAGCGGGCGCTGGCCGCCCGGCGGGCGATGGTGGAACGGGCGATCCCACCGGCACTCATCCCGGCCAGCCAGGACCGCAGCAGCGCCAGGTCGATCTCGGCCACGTCGTGCACCGCCGGCTCCCGGGCCGCGGCGAAGGCGAGCAGGTCGCGCAGGTCGGTCAGATAGGCCCGGCGGGTGTGCGGCGAACGACCGCGCTCGAGCCCCAGGAACCGCTCGTAGTCGGCGAGCAGGGCCTGGTGTACCGGAGCCGGATCCATTCGCCCACGGTGACCCCCGGCGCCCGGGACGACAAGGCGGCGCGCGGCCGCATGCCACCGGCGTTCGCGCTCAGTCCAGCCCCAACGCGCTCCTCAGCCCGTCGTCGACGGCGCGCATGGTTCCTGGCGGCAACGCGCCGTGCACCTCGAGCACCTCGTTCTGTAGACCGATCACCGCGCCGGCCGCCCGGAGGGCTCGCGGGCCGGCTTCCCGGCCCCACGGAGCCAGCGGCCGCCGGACTGCTCGGCCAGGTCCAGGGCGGCCAGCCGGGCCAGGATGCGTTCCACCGCGCGGGGTTCCAGCCCGGCGTGACGGGCGACCGAGTCCATCCCGGCCGGCGTGCGCACCGGCAGGGCCTCGTACACCCGTCGTTGCTCGGGCCGCAGTGCGTCCAGCACGGTGGGGGTGAGGTCTGGGTCCAGGGTGAGCTGCTCCCCGATCGGAGCGACCAGCTCCAGCACCTCACCGGCATCGCACACGCACACGGCGCCCTCGCGCAGCAACCGGTGACACCCCGCCGAGAGCGCCGAGGTGACCGGCCCCGGGCACGCTCCGAGCGGTCGGCCCAGCCCCAGGGCATGCCGGGCAGTGTTCTGCGCCCCGGACCGCCAGCCCGCCTCCACCACCACCGTGCCGGCGGTGAGCGCCGCGATCAGCCGGTTGCGCTCCAGGAACCGCCACCGGGTCGGCGCCGAGCCCGGAGGCACCTCGCTGACCAGGCAGCCCACCTCGGCGATCTGCTCCAGCAACCGCTCGTTGCCTCTCGGGTAGGCCCGGTCGATCCCGCAGGCCAGGACCGCCACCGTGACGCCGTCCACGGCCAGAGCAGCCCGGTGCGCGGCCGCATCGATGCCGTAGGCGCCACCGGAGACCGTGGTGTAGCCGGCGTCGGCGCACCCCGTGGCGATGCCGGCGGCCAGGTCGCGCCCGTAGTAGGTGGCGGCCCGGGCCCCGACCACCGCCACCGACCGGGCGCAGGCATCGGCCGGATCGAGCGGGCCGCGCACCCACAGCCCGAACGGACGGCGCTGCTGCAGATCGTCCAGCCGCAGCGGCCACTGGGCATCCCCGGGCACGATCCAGCGCCCACCGAACCGCTCCACCACCCGCAGGTCGCGCCGCGGATCGGTGTGCGCCCAGCGGACCCACCACCGGGGACTGACCCGGCCGCCGCTGTCGGCCAGCAGCCGCAGGGCCACCCCGGCCCCGTGCTCGGCGACGAAGCCCCATGCCTCCTCGTCGCCCGGCTCGGCCAGGCGGCTCCACGCCGCCCGGGCCAGCCGGTCGTCGTCCGGATCGAACCATGCCGGCCACCGTGAGCCACCGCTCATGCCGCCACCCGGCCCTGCCGCCGAAGGATCGCGGCCTGCTCCACATCGCCGGGGTTCGGCGTGTCCCGACCGGCCAGGTCGGCCACGGTCCAGGCGACGCACAGAACGGCGCGTGAGCACATAAGGCGGCCCCGGGCAGCGCGGTGAACGCTGGCCCCGGGGCCTCGACCAGCCCCAGGAGGCTGACCGTGTCCCCAGCATCCCGCACCCACGAACCCACATGGAAGGTCACCTGCACGCTCTGCGCGTGGTCGACCACCTGCGTCACCGAGGCCGGCGCCGCGATCCTGCGCGCCAGCCACGAACAGGCCTGGCATCTCGGCCGCGACGTCGTCCAGATCGTGGCGGTGACCCGGTGAACGGCATCCCCGACGACGCCGTGACCATCGCCTGCCCGTGCACGGTCTGCAGCCAGCTCGCGGACCGGCTCGGCCTGGCGTGGCCGTTGAAGGCGGCGGTCAGCCCCGGCCTCGCCGACGCCATCCGCGGCAGGAGCCCCCGGCTCACCCTCGCGGCCGTCCACCGCCTCGTCGAGCTCGCCCACTCCGCGGACTGGCCCGCCACCGGGGCCGCCGGGCCCTGGCCGATCCCAGCACCCACCGACAACGCCTGAACCCCTTCGGTCATCCCTGGGCACTCCCTCCGGCCCAGGGCTGGCCGTGGCGGCTCAGCACCACCGTCAGCGCGTCCTACAGCCCTCCTCGCGCTTCCCAGCGAGGGCCCGGTCATACCCACCGCACCGTCGAACCGGCGACGGGCCAGGTCGAGCGCTCGACTCTGGTAGCCAGCACCGCAGGAAGCCACGCGGCCACGACGCCGGGTGGCCCACAGGGCTGGGCGAATGCTGCGAGAGCGTGGGCGGGGCCGGCGGGCGCTTTGGGGCAGGGGTCAAGCAAGGCCACAGCCCCGCCAGGGTCCGCGCAGTGGACGTGAGCAGCGGCGGACCGAGGTACTCATCGGGGAACTACTCGGGCCCGGCGAGGAGACGCGCGGCCAGCGCACGGACTTGTCACCCGCGAGTGAGATGTCCGCGCTGAACCGGATGGACCGGAACAGGTTCCGTACCATACGGC
>JBAPWU010000496.1:0-5769 GCA_049283855.1 Kineosporiaceae bacterium | reverse complement strand
CGGCCAACCCGGCCAGGGGCTTCGGCGGGACGGCCCGCCGCCGGCCGGTCAGCCGGGGCGCCTCGCCGTCGAACCAGGACTCGAACACCCGGTCGAACACCGGGAAGTGGTCGGGCTCGGCAGTCATCGTGGCCCGGCCGGCCCAATAGACGCCCTCCCGGCTCGTCACCCCGACCAGGGAGGCGGCGCGCAGGAACACCCTCGAGCGGTCGGCGCTGACCGGGAGACCGGCGGCGCGCAGGGCACGGGCGAACCCCGCCAGCGTCTGCTCGACACCGGGCGCCACCGTCGCCGCGTTCGTCACGAGGGAGACGGTAACGCCGAGCGGGGTGTGATGCTTGGGCGGTGCCGTCAGCGCTGCGCCTGCTCGCCCTGGTCGCCACGGGCGTGGTCGCCGGGCTGGTCGGCAGCGTGATCTCGCTGGCCTCGGTGGTCTCCTACCCCGCGCTGCTCGCCCTGGGCATGTCGCCGCTGACCGCGAACGTCACCAACACCGCGGCCCTGTCGTTCTCCGGGATCGGCTCGGTGCTGCGTTCCCGCGAGGAACTGATCGGGCTCGGCGGGAGCGTTGCCCGGCTGGCCCCGATGAGCGCCATCGGCGGCACCCTGGGCGCCGCCGTGCTGCTGAATGCCTCCGAACGGTCCTTCGAGCTGGTGGTGCCGGTGCTGATCGCCGCGGCGTCCTCGGCCCTGCTGCTCCAGCCGCGCCTGCAGCGGCACGAACGATTCGGGGTGCGCGGCCTCACTCCGGTGACCATGCTCGGCGTCCTCGCGGTGGCGATCTACACCGGCTACTTCGGGGCCGCCGGAGGAGTCCTGCTCATGGTCGCGCTCGGCTGGGTGCTCGAGGTGTCGATCGTGCGTCGCAACGCGGTCAAGAACGCCCTCGCCGCAGTGGCGAACGGCGTGGCCGCGGTGGCCCTGATGGCCTTCGGGCCGGTCGACTTCCCGGCGGTGCTGCCGCTGGCCGTGGGATTCCTGCTCGGTGGCCTGATCGGCCCCAGCGTCTCGCGCCGGGTCGGCGACCCCTGGCTGCGGGTGCTGATCTGCGGCAGCGGCCTCGCCGTCGCGGCCGTCCTGGCCTGGCGGACCTACCGCTGACCGGCGCCGCCCGGACACTGTCAGGGCAGGGGCCGGCCGACGTCGTGCAGGTGATGCAGCACGTCGTGCAGGAAGTACCGGCCGAGGGACTCCACCGTGAATCGCGACCCGTCGCTGCGTCGTCCGGGTCGTAGCCAGGAATTGCCGCGGACGCCGCTGAACACCCCCGCCAGCTCCTCGCCTGCCTCGGTGAGCTCCTCGAAGACGGTGGCGGGGTCCTGCTCGGCGTAGCGCTCGGCGACGGCGGTGGCGTCCTGATCCCAGTTGGCGAACGCCGGGTCGTCGTGCTCGAGCATCAGCCGCACCCGGTCCCCGAACAGCCGGTAGACGTCGCGCACATGGCAGGCGTACTCCAGCGGCGACCACACCGTCGGCGCCGGCCGCAGCCGTACGCCGGGCCGCCCGAGCACCTCCTGCCAGGCGGTCACGGTCGACCGGGTGACCCGGGCCAGCTCTCCCACCGACATCGCGCAGGCGTCATACCCGCACTCGGGGCAACGCTTCTCCAGGACCCAGGTCCAGTCCTTGTCGTCCGGCGTGATGCCCTCAACCCCGCTCCCCACACCCGCCACCGTAGAGGTTCCTCGGCCTGCCCAGGGTTGTGGAGGGTTGATACACGCAGACGGTGCAGAACCCGCCACAACCCGCGGCGATCAGGGTCGCTCAGCCGGCGAGGAGGCGGTCGAGGCGGTCGCGCACCCGCTCGGCGTCCTCGCGGTACTTGCAGATCGCGCCGAGGGTGGCGGCGGTGGTCTCCACGTCGAGCTCGCGTCGGCCCAGTTCGATCAGGCAGCGCGCCCAGTCCAGGCTCTCGGCCACCCCGGGCGGCTTGAGCAGGTCGGCCTCGGCCGGCCCGGACGCGCCGTCGCGCAGCCGTTGCACGACCATCGCCACCTGCTCGGCCAGCCTCTGCGGCACGCCGGGCAGCCGCCGGCGGAGGATCTCGATCTCCCGGGCCAGGCCCGGGTGCTCGACCCAGTGGTAGAGGCAGCGTCGTTTCAGCGCGTCGTGCACCTCGCGGGTGCGATTCGAGGTCAGCACGACCAGCGGCGGGTGCTCGGCGGTGATCGTGCCCAGCTCGGGGATGGACACCGCGTGGGTGGAGAGCACCTCCAGCAGGAAGGCCTCGAACTCGTCGTCCGCCCGGTCGATCTCGTCGACCAGCAGCACCGCGTTCGGGCTGCGCAGGGCCTGCAGGATCGGGCGGGCGAGCAGGAAGCGCTCGTCGAACAGGGAGTGCTCGACGGCGTCCACGTCGAGGGCCTGTCCGCCGGCCTTGGTGGCCTCGATCGCGCGCAGGTGCAGCACCTGGCGGGGGAAGTCCCAGTCGTACAGGGCCTGACTGGCGTCGATCCCCTCGTAGCACTGCAGCCGGATCAGCTGCGCACCGAGCACCTGGGCCAGGGCCTCGGCGAGCGCGGTCTTGCCGGTTCCGGGTTCACCCTCGAGCATCAGCGGGCGACGCATCGTCATCGCCAGCCAGGCCACCGTGGCCAGACCGTCGTCGGCGAGGTATCCCGTGGCGTCCAGCGCGGCCGCCAGGTCGGCCGGCGTCGCGGGAGTGGCGGACGCGTGCGTCATGGCCACAGCATGGCCCATAGCCACGTCCGGCGAGCAGGAGGCAGACTCACCGGGTGAGCGACATCGAACTGCGCGACGGCGCGACGGCCCTGACGGTCAGCCCCGGCAGCGGTGGGCGGTGGGCGGCCCTGCGGGTCGACGATCTGGAGCTGATCGGCCGCGGCGGTGACCGGTTGGTCGACTGGGGCAACTTCCCGATGGCCCCCTTCGCCGGCCGGATCCGCCGGGGCCGGCTGGAGTGGGCCGGACGACGCCACCAGCTGCCGATCGGCCTGCCGCCGCACGCCATCCACGGCGTCACGCTCGACCGTCCCTGGCAGGTGCTCGACCATTCGGCCCGCGAGGTGGCGTTGCGCTGCGACTTCGACAACCGCTGGCCCTGGCCGGGCCACGTGGTGCAGCACGTGCACCTGGACGCCGACCGGGTGCGCGCGTCGCTGGAGGTGCACGCGGACGACGTGCCGATGCCGGCCTGGACGGGCTACCACCCGTGGTTCAGCCGCCGCCTGGCACGGGGGGAGCCGGCCCGGTTGGAGATCACCAGCGCCGGCGTGCTGCCCCGGGACGAGGACGGGATGCCGCTGCCGGACGTGGCCCCGGTTCCTCCGCCGCCGTGGGACGACTGCTTCGTCGACGTCACCTGGCCGGCCCGCGTGTTCTGGGACGGCGCGCTGACCCTGGAGATCAGCTCGGACGCCCCGCACGCCGTGGTGTTCGACGAGAAGCCCGGCGCGGTGTGCATCGAGCCGCAGACCGCTCCACCGAACGCGGCCGAGCTGGGCATGGCCGCCACCGTCGAGCCCGGGCGGCCGCTCACGATCGCGATGCAGCTCACCTGGAAGTAGGCGCCACCCGGGCCTTGGTCCCGGCTCCGCCCCATGATCGGCCGTAGGGTGATAGTGCTTTCTTCAACTACTTCGGAGGCCGACGTGCGCAGCACCCTCGACAAGCTCATCTCCTGGACCGGCCTGGTCCTGGCCGCTGTACTGCTCGTGGCGGGGGGCCTGTTGAGCTGGGCGAGCGGGTTCATCGCCGACAACGTCTCCCAGCAACTGGGTGATCAGCACATCACGATGCCCGCCGGTGCTGCGCTCGACAACCCGCAGATCAAGCCCTACCTGGAGCAGTACGCCGGCCAGCCGCTGGAGAACGGCGCCCAGGCGAAGGCCTACGCCGACCACTACATCCTGGTGCACATGAACGCCGCCGGCGGCGGCAAGACCTACTCCGAGGTCAGCGGCGAGTTCATGAAGCTGAGCGCGGACCCGGCCGCCGACAAGGCCGAGGTGGCCAAGCTCGGTGAACTCCGCCAGACCCTGTTCATGGGCAACACCCTGCGCGGCCTGCTGCTCAACGCCTACGCCTTCGCCACCATGGGCACCATCGCCGGCCTCGCCGCGATCGGGGCGTACGTCGCCGCCGCGCTGCTGCTCGGACTGGCCCTGCTGGGCCTGTGGCACGCCAGGCGGATCGCCGCGGCCCCGCACGACGCGAGCACCGCGACCGCGGTCCCCGCGGGGGTGTAGCCGAGATCACGTGGCGGGGCTCGACCCCCAGGGGTCGTCGCCGGCGGCGGCCAGGGCGGCCAGGGCGTCGGCGCGCCCGGTCTCGATCAGGGCATCGATGAACTCGGGGTCGAACAGCAGGTAGCTGAGCAGTTCGCCGTGGGCCGAATGCGTGCCACCGATCAGCCGGTCCAGCAGGGCGATGTCCGGGCTGCGCAGCGCGTCCAGGCCGCGATGGGCGTGCAGCGACGCCTCGGCCAGCGAGGAGATGGTGCCGAGCCGCTGCGGCCCGACGAACAGGTACGGCACGTGCCGGTAGCGGGTGCCCCTGGCGCCGGCCGCGAGCAGCCGGTTCACCCGCTCCAGGGCGCGCACGTCCTCGACCATCCGGTCGACCAGGGTGGAGGTGATCACGGTCGCGAACGCGCCGAACAGGTCGAGCTGGCGAGGGTCGAGCCGTTGCGGGTCCTCGGACTGGTCGAGCGGATGCGTGGCCACCACGACCAGGCGTTCGGCGCCGAGGTCGAGGGCCGGCTTGACCGGGGCGTTCAGCCGGACCCCGCCGTCGAGGTACCAGTCGCCGGCGGTGCCCTCGGCGTCGGACAGGCGCACCGGCGGGAAGGCCGCCGGGATCGCCGCGGAGGCCATGACGTGCTCGGTGCTCAAGCGCGCCGGGAGGTAGGAGATCCGCCGGGCGGCGTCGTCCGGCGGCAGGGGGCGGCGTGCGGACTGCTCGACGAACACCTCCGTGCGATGCCGCCCGGTCGCGGTGGTGATCAGTGCCACCGAGTCGAGCAGCCCCGACGCCACGTTGTCGTGCAGCCGCGGCCAGTACTCGAAGTGGGACAGGGTGCGACGCAACGGCGCCGGGTCGAGCACCGAGGTCACCGGGCTGTCGCCGATCCCGACCAGGCGGGACAGGTACCGCGCCGCGAACCCGGGCGCGGTGAGCAGCAGCGGCCGGAACACCCCCGTCCGCGCCGCGCCCCGCCACAGGGCGACGGAACGCCGGGCAGCCTCCTCGGCGTCGTCCAGGTCGAGCAGGGCGGCGACCAGCAGGGCGTTGATCGCGCCGGCGCTGGTCCCGACGATCACCCGGGGCGTCTCGCCGCGGGCCCTCAGCCACGGCACGACGACCGACAGCGCGCCGATCTCGTAGGCGCCGCGGGCACCGGCTCCGGCGATCACCACTGCGACCGTGCCGCTCATCTCCGGCATTCCCCTCTCAGATCACGCCGCCACGGGCAGCGAGGTAGGCCGCCGGGTCGGCGATCACCGCACGGACGACGGACATGGCCGCGCCCAGGACGGCCGCCTCGCCGCCGAGCGGGGACACCCGGAGCTGCACCGGGGACCACGCGGAGATCAGCGCCCGGTGCGCGATCTCGGCCTCCACCGTCGGCACCATCCACGTGGCCAGCCGGGCGTAGAGACCACCGAGCACCACGGCGTCGGCGTCGACGATGTTCAGCACCGCGGCGATGGCACCCCCGAGCGCGGTGCCGGCCTCGGCCAGCGCGGTCACGGTGCGCCGGTCCCCCTGGCGTGCGGCCTCCTCGAGCGCGGCGACCGGGCCGTCGGG
>JBAPWU010000495.1:0-20636 GCA_049283855.1 Kineosporiaceae bacterium | reverse complement strand
TGTCCAGGACCGGTCCCCGCCCTGGCGTGCGTGGCCAGTAATGGCCGGGTGCGAAGCCCAGGGGAAAGCCCAAGGGCGCCCGCTCCGACTGGGTGCCACAGGTGAGGGGAAGACCGAAAGGGTGAATGCCAGTGAACCACCGCTGATGCCTCGTTACGGCAACTCCCTGGGTCGGGTTGTGTTGCCAGGGTGACAAGGAGCGGGCCGTTGAGAATCGGCAGGCGGCGACCGAGGACGCTTCTACGGTCGTGTGGACACCGCTGCTCCCGGGGTACAGATGGCACCCGACCCGGTCGTATCTCATGCGTGTGGAACGTGGAAACCCCGTCAGGTCCACACCGCTTGGGCGGTGTGGTAGGCCGACCGCAAGGGAAGCGGAATCCCTTGGCGGGAACAGGACGCCCAAGAAGCGAACGCCGGCAGTCGAAAGACAACAGGAAAGCGGGAGCCGTGGTCGCCGGTCCTTCCAGCCGGTGGGTTCTCGTATAACTGGCCGGATACCGAGCCTGGTGCCCGGCCGTGTAACGCGGGCTGACGTGAGGCGGGTGAACTTGGTCGACGAAGCACCAGATCAACGAGAACCCCGGGACAAGTTAGACGCCCATGAGGTGAACGGACCCGAGGACATTGACCTCAACGAGGACAATCTATGTTTGTGACGGCGCAGAATCGGCAGGGTTTGCTTGAGCCGTGTGCATCGAGAGGTGCTCGCGCGGTTCTGAGGGGGGCGGGGCGCAGTAATGCGTCCCGCCTACCCGGCGCCATACGCTCATGCCGCGAGGCGCCGATCCGGCGTGGGTCCAGCGTGGAGGTGGCATGCTCGGAGGGTGATTGGGCGCCTGCATCACGTCGTGATCGACTGTCGGGATCCAGAAGCGCTGGCGAAGTTCTACGCCGCGCTGCTGGATCTACCGATCACCTACCGCAGCGACGACTTCGTTGTGGTCGCCGCGAACAGCACCTCGTCCGGTCTTGCCTTCCAACTCGCGCCCGATCATCTTCCTCCGCGGTGGCCCGATCCTGCGCGGCCTCAGCAGATGCATGTGGATGTCATGGTCGAGGACGTCGCCGATGCCGGATCCTTGGTGGTGGCTCTGGGGGCAACGCCGCTGGAGGGCGACGGCGTGTACGCCGACCCCGCGGGGCACCCCTTCTGCCTCATCCGCCGGCCAACCTGGGCTCCACCGATCCCTGGCTGAGCAGCCCCATCTCATCCGGTCACGCCGCCGACGCTGCGTTATCGGCAGCTGGGCGTACGCGGCTCCTGCGGATAGCTGATGGTCCTGCCGGGAATGCGCGTTGGCCTGGTGTCGCCACGTGGTGCGAGCGAGAGTGCCTCAGGTAGACACGAGCCTTTTCAGGGCGAGCGCGGCCAGCGGCCGGTAGGCGAGCACGACCGGCGTCGGCCCGTGGATGCGCAGCCGGGTCAGCGTGCCGCCGCCCTCGTGCGGCGCGCGCGGCTCCACCTCGTGCTCGAGTCGCAGCGTGAGGCCCGGGACCCCAAAGAGCGGGGAGCCGGACTCCCACGTCCACCAGCGACGGGCGGGGTCGTCGTCCTCCACCTGCAGGATGCGGAACGGTACGCCCAGACCAAGGGGACCGGTGACCACCCCGTCGGTCCCGGCCCGCAGCGTCGGGTGCCCGTACCGAACGCTGCGGATCTGCGGTGACCACTCGGGCCAGCGAGTCGGCCTGACGTAGCGGTCCCAGACGTCGGCAATCGCTCGCGGTCCCTCGATCGTCAGCTCGGCCACCGGACCATCGTGCTCGCTCATCCACCGGTGCGCCCGCGGCGGAGGTGAGCCTTCGGGCCACACCGTCGTTCGGCGGCGCCAGGACCCACGTCCTGCGCGCCGACCAGCATCGCCGTCTGGGCGACGAGCTCTTCGGTCGGTGACCGCGAAATCCTCACTGGCCGCCGCGTGCCCCGGGGTCGGGCTTCTCGCCGTCGTCTCGTTGATCCGGCCGACGGCGCCGCGCTCCTCACCCGCGCGAGCATCAACGTACGCACGCATCTGCTCGATATGCGGGTGATCCCCGGGAGCATGTCCCGTCCAGGCAATATGCCGCCGATACGACGTCCGCTACTGCCGCAACCAGTGCGGTTCCAGTAGCGCCTACCTCCGCTTGCGGACGCAGATTGAAGCTGGCACCTGGCGCTCGCGGACGCCACGGGATGCGCGCCGGGGACTACGGTCGATTGTGTGGACGTCCCGAGGGAACCGGTGCCGTTCGAGGTCTACGAGGCGGGCGTGTACTTGCACGGCACGAAGGCGAACCTCCAGGTGGGGGATCTGCTGGTGCCCGGCCGAGAGTCGAACTTCGAGGCCGGCCGGACGATGAACTACGTCTACTTCACCGCAACGCTGGATGCCTCGGTCTGGGGCGCGGAGCTTGCTTCGGGTGAGGGACGCGGGCGGATCTACCTGGTCGAGCCGACGGGCCCCTTCGAGGACGACCCGAACGTCACCAACAAGCGGTTCCCCGGGAACCCCACGCAGTCCTTCCGCAGCCGTGCGCCCCTGCGCGTCGTGGGCGAGCTCGCCGACTGGATCGGGCACCCAGAGGCGACGCTACAAGCCATGCGGGACGGCATCGAGGCGTTGAAGCGACACGGCGACGCGCAGATCGAAGACTGACCCGCGCTGCGACGAGCCTCGCCGTCCGCTTGTACTCGATCGCGCACCCCGGCCCGTCTCCGCACTTCGCCGCCTATGGATGCGCAACCCAGAGGCTGAACGCCGGCCCGACTCTGGCGACCACTGCGTGTCCTGGTTGTGGCGCTGCCGCTGCTCGATGGAGCGACGCTGCCACGCTCCTGTCCGGGGAGTGCCTGTTGCCGGTGCCCCGTTGTGGGTGCCAGGGTGTCGGGGATGACGATCGAGGTTCGGCCGGCGACGGAGTTCGCCGATGTCGCGAGGATGCTCGAGCCGAAGCGCCCCGATGCCACCGTGTGCTGGTGTCTGAGCTACCGGCTCCCCTCGAAGGAGAATCGAGCTCTGCGCGGCACCGCGCGGGCAGCCAAGGTCGCCGAACTGGTCGGACACGGTCCTCCCGGTGTGCTCGCCTATGACGGCGCGCAGGTCGTCGGCTGGGCTGCTGTCCACCCGCGCTCGGACACGTCGTTCGCGACCAGCCGAATGATTCCCCACATCGACGAGCGAGACGTGTGGTCGGTGTGGTGCATCCGCGTCCGGCCCGGGCACCGCGGGCAGGGCATCTCCCACCGGCTGCTGGCCGGAGCGGTCGACTTTGCTCGACAGTCCGGTGCCCCGGCGATCGAGGGATACCCCGTGGACAACCACGGGCAGAAGGTCGACCTCACCATGGCCTACGTCGGCACCAGGAACCTGTTCGAGACGGCCGGGTTCACCAAGGCCGCCGACACCACCTCGATACTCAACGGCTTCCCCAGAGTGCTGATGAGGCTCAACCTGGACTGATCACCAAAACCCTGCGAAGCCGTAGCACGGAACGCCCGCCAGTCACTGTTGATGAGGAAGTCGACTGGCTCATAGGCAGGCCGCTCGTGCCGATGAGCGCTCGTCGGGGATATGCGGGTGATCCCCGTTCGGCCGATGTCTGCCGCTGACGGAAAGCCGCGATCACGGATGAAACCGAGGTGAACATGCGCGAACGGATCGCAGAGTAGCGTTGGCGTACGTGTCAACGCAGCCATCGAAGGGGGCGGGAGAGCATGACCGAATACTACTGGTTGTTGGACTGGATGGATGACCAAGGAATCGGCGAAGGGGATGTTGCCAAGCTTCTTTCAGCGGACGCAGGGCGTCGGCGCTCTATTGTCGAGGCGGCCTCCGAGGCGGCCGCGCGGCCTTTGTTCGAACTGACCAATACAGGCAACTCACTCGTTGCAGGGATGGGCTTTGATCTAAGCGGTCGACATGCCTGTGGCAGTCTTGGATGCTTAAGGAGACAACTTGACGATCTCGTATCGCGATCGCTGCTATTGTTCGACGAGGTTGTCGCTGTAGGGCTTGACCCAAATCTGCTGGCAGCTGCTAATGCCGCAGTCCTTCATGATGGAACGCTTCGACAGATCGTCACACATGTGGAGCTAGCCAGGTACGCAAGAGCAACTGGAGCCAGCGAATTCTTGGTGTTCGATCGCCGGCCCACGGTTTGCACCCAACACCTGGAGGAACACGCGCGAGAGGCTGGGTTATCCGGATTCGCAGCGGCGGAGACGCACCTAACTGAATTGCTAAGAGATGGTTACGTGTTTCGAACTCTTGAAGCTGTCGGGGATCACTGGCACGTAGCGGTCTCGCACCCCGCTCTTCCTTATACCACCGTCAGAGACGTGCCGAAGAAGGCCCGCGAGTCCAAGGCTCGCGCAGAGGCTAGGATCAGGATGGAAACTGCCTCGACGACAGCGCGCGTCATCGTGTCAACCATAATCCGTGACGGAATTCACGCAAATCGTTATAAGGCCACGCTAGGACAGGCCGTCAGTTACATCCCAGGAGAGGTCTACCCTCATAGGGCGGGAATTGGAGAGGCGGCCCTACAACTGAACTTGCCCGTCGTGGGAATTGACTCAGTCCGAGAGACCCTCCGGGCTCGTGAAGCCAGCTATGACCAGTTCGAGGTGTTCAGAGCCTCGGCAAGGGAGATGCTGTCAAGATACATTAACGCGGCGAGTATGACCGATGCGGGTGAGGTCGCTTATGAAGTGGTCGATCGAGAGATCGTCCCATCCATGGCGCGAATCGAGAATCGCATGAACCGCGCCAAAGACCTGCTAAAACGTCGCTCCGCGCTCAGCCTCGGAATCGGTGTTGCCACCACCACGGTCGGCCTTCTCGCATTTACCCCCTTGGTGCTCCCTGGCGCTCTTCTGGCAACTGGCGTAGCGATGAGCAGCTTAGGCGAATACCTAAAGGACAAGCGAGATATTGAATTGTCAGATATGTACTTCCTTTGGAACCTTAGTCGCAATGTGAACAACCATGTGTGATCGATGGTGAATGGGGTTGACTGCTCGGCGAGAACTGCGCTTTGACGACACCCTGGCCTCCGCGAGACTAACCGGGGGACCGAGAGCCGAAGGCGGAGAAGCAGCATTTGCCAAAGGGGCTATCCATGTCAGTGCAGTCCACAACTGCGGTTTCGGGCGTCACTGCTGATCAGCGCGCTGTCGCCGGAGAGCCGGTGGCTGACGCGCAAGTCGGCCGTCTGACCAGGAACCATCCGTGGATCCAGGTCAGCAGCTGCACTCACATGGATAGGCCCTTTTGCCAAAGTGGGTTCCTCCAGATGCCCAACTCGTATCTACACATCCGGATCTGCCGCGAGTTCCGCATCGCGACGTCTCGTGTTCGGTGACGCAGTGTGGTTCCGGCAGGTCTGCTGCCGGAGACGACCTTTCGGGACAGGCGTTGGGGCGCACCGGTGAGCGATTGCACATGGGTGCGGTGAGTGACGCGTGGTTGGGTGGAGGTCATGACGAAGACTCCCGAGATCACGGGTTTCCATCACGTCACGCTGAGCGTCAGCAGCGTGGACGCCAGCATCGGTTGGTACTGCGACCTGCTCGGATTCGCCGTGGTCAAGCGCGCGCTCGTCAACGGGCTGGACAAGGCGATGCTGACTCGTGACGGGATGCTGGTCACCTTCGTCGGCCACGGACAGGCGGCGATTGCCGGGCCGTTCGATGAGCGGCGATGCGGGCTCGATCACCTTAGCTTCGCCGTCGCGGACCGGCAGACGTTGGACGCCTGGGTAGCCAGACTCGATGCTGCAGGTGTGGCCCGGGGACAGGTAACCACCGGCATCACCGGGGACCTCGTCGCCTTCCGCGACCCGGACAACATCGCCCTCGAGTTCTACACGCGACAGTGAAGCCCGTCCACCGCCCGCCTCGGCTCGCCTTCACCGCGCTTGGGGTGACCTTCCGCCACGGCCCGTGAAGGGCCGTCTGGCGCAGAGGCGAGGCCAGAGGCTCTGGCAGCTCTCAGAGGTGTGATCGCGCAACTCTTTCCCGCCGTGCAGTGGGGCGAGCAGTATTAGGCCGGCAGTTTCGACCATGGAGGCGACTCATCATGACCGTCACCGCAGAACAGGCGATCCGCAGAGGGGTCGACTTCTGGGCCCAGTGGCAACAAGAGAACCCAGGGGGGAGCCAGTTCGCGAAACCAAATTGGTATGACTGTCCGGATCCGAGCGGCGCGCAGATCAAGGGGCACAATCGGATCAACTTTGACGGGTACACGCTGAAGAACGCCGCCATCTATGACGCCTTTGCTGAAGGGATCGGCATTCGTGACGCAATCATTGATGGATGCCGATTCGAGGAGGGGGATTTCTCTCGCGCAGATTTCAGCAACACCTGTTTCGTCGGCACCCACTTCAACAAGACCATCCTGACCGACAGTTGCTTCGATGGCGCCAGCTTCATCAACTGCAACCTTAACCGCGTCAACCTAACGGGTGCCCGCTTTTGCTTGAAGGAGATCACCGAGACCGTTGTCTACGGCATCTCCGCATGGGACCTGCGCACCTGCGAGGCGATGCAGCAGTCAAAGTTGGTTATCGAGCGCACTTATGATCTCTATTCAGACTTGGTCGAGCGGGGTCAAATCCCGGTGACGGTCGACAATATTGAACTGGCCCAGTTTATTCACTATCTGTCCGACCATAAGAAGATGCGCGACACCATCAACATCCTTAATGCCAGGGGCGTGTTGTTGCTCGGTCGTTTTAGGGACGGCGGATTAGATCGGCTCTATCGAATCCGGGACTGGCTGCTAACCAAGAACTACACACCGATGATCTTCGACTTCGGCCGCCCCGACAGCTTGGATCTGACAGAGACCGTTGTCACCATGGCCGGTCTCTCGAGACTGGTACTAGCCGACCTCTCCGGCGGTTCGGTGCCACAAGAGTTGCATGCCATCCTCGGCGCCTTCGAAAAGCCCGTGATCGCCTTTTCCGAACAGGATCCGTATGCCCTGCTCAAGGATCTCATGCGCAAGAACCCGTACGTCTTCTTCGTCAAGTTCGCCAGTGATGCGGAATTGCTGAACGGGTTGGCAAAGAAGCTCGCCGACGCCGAACAGGGGCATAAGCAACTTGTTCTGCGCCTAGCGGAACTCTATGACCAGTCGGAGAACCGGGCGTCCCGCTAGTCTGATGTCCAAGCGATGATTCTTTAGGCCAGGATCCGTTGAGAGTCCCGGTTCGTAGCCGCTTGAAGTGCACGCTGGCTGGCGATCGAGAGCGATGCGGCTCAGGTCGCTTGATGTCAAACTCAGAGCTTCAGACGACTATCACTTGGATTTCGCTGCGCGTACAGGCAGCCGTGATCTCGCGCTCATCCATGCCGCGAGGCGGCCGACCCTCTCGATTTCTGCTGGTCCCCTTGAGCCACAAGTTGGGATCGTCCACGTGCGGGGCACGACCACCTGAATAGGCTGCCGATCATGCCTCGGCCGCGCATGGCCTGCCTCTGTGAAAGCACCCGATTCCTGGCCGAGTTCGATGAGGCCGACCTGCACGAAACTCTGGACGGGCACATCGTTCTCAGTATTGAAAGTACTCGTGGACCTGACGGTGACATTCTTGCGCAACC
This sequence comes from Kineosporiaceae bacterium, assembly GCA_049283855.1. GTDB lineage: Bacteria > Actinomycetota > Actinomycetes > Actinomycetales > Kineosporiaceae > JADJPO01. Next base: position 13,045 of record JBAPWU010000495.1, on the reverse strand, counting down.
CTATCGCCCGTCGACCGGGGCGAAGGTGCTTACGCGACTGGCGGCCCTACATCGAGTCAAGATTGACCTGGCTGATGGGTACTGGTCGTCAACCCCGGCGGGTACATCGGCGCATCGACACGCCTGGAGATAGCAGTCGCTCACCAGCAGGGAAACCACTCCGATTCACGACTACTCTGGACTAAAGGCCCGGTGTCATCCCCAGATGTGCCCCGATGAACGCACTCATCTGCCGTTGCGACACGAGGTCGCACCTTGCGAGGGGACTCGCGGATTGGAGGGCCGAGTATCGGTCGCGTAGTCCCGGGTTCGTGCTCATGCCCGGCCCCGCCCTGTCGTGCGCTGCCGGTAACGGTGGGGTGCGGAGCACAGGGAAACGCCCGAGGGTCCTCGTTCCATCCGGGGGCTACAGGTCAGGGGCAGGCCGGACGGGTGAATCGTGTGAACCTCCGTTGATGCCTCGTGATGAGTAGCCCGCGCGGTGGGTGGTGGTAGCGCGGGTGCAGGGACTGGCCGCTGGGAAGCGGCAGGCGCCGGTCGGGCACGGCATCCGGCCGGGAGAGCACCGTCGTCCCCGGGGTCGAGGAGGCACCCAACCCGGTCGTAGCTCGTAGGTGTGGAACGTGGGAACCCTGTCCGGGTCCGCGCGCGATGGTGCGTGCGGTAGGCCGACCGTGAGGAAGGCTGAACTCCTGGGCGGGAACAGGATGACCCGAGAAGCCAAGGCCGGTGGCCGAAAGGCAGCAGGAAACCGGCGCCAGCAACCGGCCCCTCCGCCGGTGGCGTCGGATAACTGGCCGGATACCGGGCGTGTGCCCGGGCCCGGGAGGGCGCTGACGCGGGTCAGGTGAGCCCGTGAGGATGACGATGACGGCGACGCTGGTACCGAAGGGCAAGTTGGACGCCACGCAGGTGGTGAACGGACCGGAGGACGGTCCCTGCGACTGGGAGCAGATCAGGTGGCTCGCGGCGGAGGAGAACGTACGGCGGCTACGGCAACGGATCTTCACGGCGACGCAGGCGGGGGACCTCAAACGGGTCCGCAATCTGCAGAAGCTGATGCTGCGGTCACGTGCCAACACGCTGGTCAGCGTGCGGCGGGTGACCGAGCTGAATGCTGGCCGCAAGACCGCGGGCATCGACGGACGGGTGGCGCTGAGCCCCGAGGCCAAGGGTGAACTGGCCGACTGGGTGCAGCACCGGGCCGAGCCGTGGATCGCCTGTCCGGTCAAGCGGGTGTACATCCCCAAGCAGGGGTCGACGGGCAAACGGCGCCCGCTCGGGATCCCGGTCATTGCCGACAGGGCGTTACAAGCTGTCGTGGTCAATGCGCTGGAACCGGAGTGGGAGGCACGGTTCGAGCCGAAGTCGTACGGCTTTCGGCCGGGCCGGGGCTGCCACGATGCGATCGAGGTGCTCTTCCAGGCAGGCAAGGGCGGCCGTGGTGCCGGCCCGCGCAGGCCTTGGATCCTGGACGCAGACCTGGCCGCCGCGTTCGACCGGATCAGCCACCAGCACCTGCTCGACCAGATCGGGACGTTCCCGGCCAGGGGACTGATCACTGGATGGTTGAAGGCAGGGGTGGTCGAGAAGGGCCGGTTCACGCCGTCCGAGGAGGGAACTCCCCAGGGCGGGGTGATCAGCCCGTTGCTCTTGAACGTGGCCCTGCACGGGATGGAGACCGCCGCCGGAGTCCGCTACCGACGTCTCGGCAGCGATGCCGCCGTCACGGCAGCAGACTCCCCGGTGCTGACCAGATACGCCGACGACTTGGTCGTCCTGTGTCACACCAGGCAGGAGGCCGAACAGGTCAAGGCACGGCTCGCCCAGTGGCTGACGCCCAGGGGTCTGGCCTTCAACGAGGACAAGACGCGCATCGTCACCCTCGAAGGCTTCGACTTCCTCGGGGTCACCGTCCGCCGCTATCACGGCAAGCTGCTGATCAAACCGAGCAAGACGGCGGTCCGACGGATCCGGGAACGGCTGCGCACCGAGATGCGGTCCCTGCGTGGGGCCAACGCGCAGGCGGTCATCGCCCGTCTCAACCCCATCATCCGGGGCTGGGCGGCCTACTACCGGACGGTGGTGTCCAGCGAGACCTTCACGGCACTGGACAACTACCTGTGGAAGCTCACCTACAAGTGGGCCAGACACGGCCACCCGAACAAGCCGACCCGGTGGATCGTCCGCCGGTACTTCGGCGCGTTCAACAAGTCCAGGAACGACCGGTGGGTCTTCGGTGACCGCGACAGCGGCGCCTACCTGGTCCGGTTCTCCTGGACGAAGATCGTCAGGCACCAGATGGTCAGAGGGACCTCGTCCTGCGACGACCCCACCCTGGCCGACTACTGGGCCGCCCGCCGTCACAGGGGCCTACCCCGCGCCCTGGACATCACCAGCCTGCGACTCCTGCAGTCCCAGAACGGCTGTTGCCCAGCATGCGGGGAACTGCTCCTGGACACCGACCGCCCGCCGCAAAGCCCACGCGAGTGGGAACAGTGGCTGACGGTCACCCGCAAGGCGATGACCCGCAACGCGATCACCGCCCAGCCGGACGGCACGCCCGACAAGGCCGAACTCCGTCTCCTACACGCCCACTGCCACCGGCAACGCAGGCACGCCGGAACGCAGACCAGCCCAGCACTTCTGCCCGCCCGCAGACCCACAGGGCTTGCTTGAGCCGGATGCATGGAAACGTGCACGTCCGGTTCTGAGGGGGGCCGGGAACAGCAATGTTCCCGGCCTACCCGGCCCGACCGGGCGGCCTTCGCTTGTGCCGCAAGGACGTCATTCCGATTCGGAGGCTATCCATGACGGTTGGTGAGCGTGGCGTCTCTGGGTCTGGGTCTGTCGCGTCGGCGACGCCTGACAGGCGGGCTGTGTCGAGGTGCCAGACCCTACGATGTTGAATGGGTGGGTGAGCAGCCCACCCGATCCCGCCACGATGATGGCCACGCTGGTCGATCCTGTCCGGCTCCAGGTGTTCGCGGCAATGGTCACCGTCACCGGGCCGGGACGGCGGGAGCCGTTCCCTCCCGCACCCAACACTCGATCGGTCTCCTACCTGACCCCGACCGGCGCCGCGAACCTGACCGGTGTCAGCGTCGATGACGCCTACGCCGCGTTCAGGGCCCTGCAGAAGGCGGGCCTGGCGATCCCTGCGTCGACCAATCCGCGGCGCAACGGGTGGCGGCTGGATGCGGACAACCTGGCCATCGCCGCCGGACAGCATCCGACATCCTGGACCCGTGATTCAGCCGGTCGGCCGGTCTGAGCTGTGGTCCCGAGTTCGGCAACTGCGTGCTGTTGGGCCGTCACCGAAACACGTCGCCGGTGACCTGGGGATGAGACCGGTTGAGGTCGCTCCTAGGTCGCTCCGCTGACCGACGGGTCGCCGCCCCTACCACGCTGTCGCCGAGCGGCCCCTGCCCGAGCCGGCCGGCCGGGCCCTTGGCGGGCTGCTGGGTCAACCCTAACTGGAGCAACGGTTCACGGTCAGGCGGCCGTCCCTACACCCCGCGCAGCCGCGGGTGCCACCCCCACATCGGTGGCCGTCAGCCCGCCACGTCGGGCAGGTCCAGCATGTCTTGGGCCGGTGCCTCGGGCGGGCGCCAGGCACGCACCGTCCGGTCGGGGTCGGACCGTGCGCGGCGTTGGGCCACCCTCGGGCCGTCCAGCTCGCAGAGCCGATCCAACGCGGCCCGCCGGACGCGGGCGATGCCACTGCCCAGAGCCCGGCGCACCACCAGACGCCGCTGCTCGATCTCCAGGCCGTCGCAGGCATCCAACAGGCCGTGCAGCAGTGCGTCACGGTGCCGCGGTGGCAGGCCGTCTGCCCGCGCGAGTAGGTCTTCCAGCCGGGCAGGATCGTTGCTCAGCACACGGGCGGCGCCCCACCGGCGTAGCGGGGGCTCCACCGGGCGCTCGTCGTGCGCCGTCGCCTCGGCACCGACCTCCACCGTCTTTGGTGGGCCGCCTGCGGTATCGAACTCCACCCAACGCTCGGAGATCCAGGCCAGCGGGAACACGATGGTGACCTTGTCGCCGATCAACGACTCGGCCAGCTCGTCAAGGTCCGGGCCGGTCAGCACGCCGCACTCCTCGATCCCGGCGATCAGCTTGGCGGTCACTCGGTCCCACCGCCGGCAGGTGCACAACAGCAGGGCAACCAGGACGGTCGGGACGGTGTCGTCGTCGGGCAGGTCCCGCAGCAGACCGACCGCTTCCTGATGGCCGGTACTGCACCCCCACCCCCAAGCTGAATGCAGCAGGAGCTTGCATAGCCCTTCCCGATCTCCTGCCGCGGCCAACTCCTCGATCGCCGGATCGTCTACATCATCGGCCCACATCTTCGCAGGCTACCTATGCCCGGCTGCCGATCGCCGCCAACCGTACGAAATTGTCGCGTTCCGCGCGGCCGTTCCTCTCATGCCGCACCCCGCGTACTCGTGCTTGATCGAACAGTGCGCCCCGTGCCTTACCTGTGTACCTGTGATTCTCGTGGAGTTCGTACGCGACGGGCGCAGCGGTGGCCCAGGCCCGGACGGTCCTGTGGTCCCCGACGATGGTGACTCGTTCGGTGGCGTGTTGCTGGTTGTGTCGGTGGGCAGGCTGTAGCCGCGGGCGGTTTCGATGCTGTGGCCGAGGATCTTGGCGACAGCGACGATGCCTTCCCCGTCGCGAATCATGATGGCGTCGGGTGTGTGGCGCTGGGTGCGCGGGGCGGGATCGCCGAAGCGGCCGACGGTCGGGCTGGCCTGGGTGGCGATCTTCCTCTGCTCGTGGAGGCGCAGTGGGTGGTCAGCTGGCCGCTGTGGCGGGTGAGGACCGGCGCCGGGGTGTCGAAGGCCGGGGCGGGGACGGCCGTTCAGCCTTCGTGGTGGGCAGGTGGCTGACGGTGTCTTCGCGGTAGGACGTGGCCGCGGCGGGGAGGGGTGGTGCGCAGGGACGGCTGGCCAGGGCCCGGCGCAGGATGGCCGCGTAGGCGTCTTTGGTCGTGCCGAAGATGGCACCCAACTCGGCCAGGGAGGCCTGCGGGTGGTCGACCCTGGCCTGCAGGACCGCTCGGTGCTTGACCAGGCAGTCGGTGTCGGCGAGCATGGCGCGCGCGGCGTCTACCGTGCGGGCCGCAGCGGTCCGCACGCGTGTCGCGTTGGCCTCGTTCAGTTGTTGGGTGGTGGCCTCGAGCGGTTCGGTGGCCGCTGGGGCCGGTGGCGCCGCGGAGGGCCGCTCGGTCCATCGCAGGCCCGGCCGCGTTCTCGACAGGCCCGCAAGCGGGATCTTGTGATGGGCGGCTGCGGAACGCACGAGTTGCGGGCTGCACCCGGCCCGGCGGGCGACGGCGGAGACCGATGGTGAGGCGTCCAGGGCCTCGGCGAGCCGGTCACGGTCGCGCAGGAGCGCCGGCCAGGCCACGGTGCGCCTGCGAGCCGTTCGCTCCCGGGTGACCGTCTCGCGGTCGATCCCGGCGTCGGCCACGACCTCCATCAAGACGATCTGGGACACACCGAGCGCCGTGGCGGCGTCCGACTCGGTGTCGGCCTCCACCAGGATCTGATGCAGCTTCCGGACGGGGATCTTCCGCAGGCGGGCGACCTGTGTGTCGCGTGCCGGCAGGCCCTTGGGGGTGCCGACCGGGCGACGGGGAATGCCGTACTCGATCAGCATCTCGAGCACGAAGTTCATCGAGCAGCCCAGTTCCCCCGCGATGTCCCGGATGGAGGCCAGGTCCGTGACGTACCGCCGGCTCAGCCAGCCCTTATCTACCTGGACGGGATCCCGCCGGCCCACCCACCGGACTGGGATCTCGTGGTCTCCCAGCGCCTTGCGTACCGTGGCCACACCACAGCCGACAAGATCGGCGATCTGCTCGATTGTCATCCGATCCTCGACGTACCGGTGCAGCAGGAAGTCCCGGTCCTGGAGCCGCTGGTAGGCCGCCTGCTGATCGGCGTCCCGCGACGGGACGCCCTTGGGTGATCCCACAGGCCGGCGGGGAATGCTGTGCCGGATCAGTGCCTGGGTCACCAGGTGCGTCGAGCAGCCGAGTTCCCCGGCGATGTCCCGGATCGAAGCCAGGTCGCGCACGTACCGCCGAGCCAGCCAGGCCCGGTCCGCCAATCCGGTACTCGTCTTGGGCTTTCGCACCAGTTCATGATCCCATCACCAGATATAGCACCTATGCGCGACACGCCGGGGCCGAAGGTTGCTCTTCGACCGCCCCCGAGACGTAGATTGCAGCCGACCCGGCTCCATTTCTGTGCCTGCGCAACGCACGGATCTGCCGCAGTGCGCGCGGAAGGCACGACGGATCGGCGAATGGCAGAGCGTGTCTGGACCCTGTCATCGCCTGCCCCTCGGTGCCGTTGGCGTATAGCGCAACAAGTGCCGAGTAGCTAGAGCTGCCGGGCGTGGCAGGAAATATCAGTCTACCCAGCTATCGTCCGATAACTACATCTTTGTAACTCCTGCCCCAGTATTGCCACTTTGGGTTACGACCCGAACACTCAAAGTATGAGCGTCGTGTGTGGGTACCCGAAGGTGAAACCACCTCATGAGCCGTGCCGCCGGCGGATACGCGACGACGCAGCGATCTGCTGGCAGCACGCTAGGGCTCGCACAGTTCAGGCCGACCGATCCCATGGTGGTTGGGTCCAAGAAGCAATGCCTCGATCGGCTCAAGCGCAGCCCCCTGTGCCCGGACCAGCGACACCAAATGCGGAGCAACGCGAGCGCGTGCAGGCTCTCGCAAGCTGGTGCGTCGAGATGGCCATGAGTGGCTGGGCGGACACCGTCGCCTCGCAGGTCACTGAAGCGGTCGGTGAGCAGATCCGCGCGCGCCTCTTCGAGCAACATATGGATCAGGACTGCGCGGCCATCGCCAAGCTGGCCCGGTCGCTCCTCGAAAGCAAGAAACAGCTTCATGACCTTGTCGGAACCACGGCCGGCGCTGCGGTCCGGCTAATGGGTGCAGACGACTTCAGCCAAGCAGTCGCTCATGAACTCGCCGGTCGGATCCCTCTGCCCATCGACGAGCCAGCCGTCCACGTCGCTCGTGCGCTGCAGATGACAGGCATCGTAATGTGCGCACTCAAGGGCGCAGATCTCGACAACTGCCCGTGTCTCATGGATCTAGCGATAACCGAATCACAGGACCGCTGCAAAGAGATCCTCGCATGCGCGTTGGATGACTGGGCTAACGAACAGAACCGAGCCATCAGGGCGTGGGCTGATATCAGCCACAGTCGAGCCACCCGCTGATGACCCTGGCTAATTGGAGCGAAGGACTCCGATCCACCATCTGGCCGGTCTTCGCCGGAACTCAGCTGTGCGCGAGATCAAAGCTGTCGGTGACCAAATTGCCGGGCAATGCTTGGAAACGTCAGCAGCGGCACGAGCCTTGACCCGGGCCCAACCGCCCAACACACTCAATTGCCGCGAGTGGGGCGGCAATACGCTCACGGGTTCGCCGGGTTCGCCGGGTTCGCCGGGTGCCCAGCTCTGTTGCGATGGGCTTGGGTGGCGACTGCGGCGATCTGGGCGTGGAGGCTCCGATGTCTTAGGCGCGATAAGGGTCCGATCTCGTTGCGCATCGAAGCCAGGCAGAGGGCCTTCGCTGCGCTGCTGTCCGACCAGGTCAACGGAGGTTCGGCTGCCATGTCATTGCCATGCTGGCGGGGCGGGGCGTTCCAGGCAGCGTTTCGGTTGGCTATGCGTGATGGGCGCACGGCGTCGTAGAGCAGGCGGTACGCCATGCCGACCACGGGGCTGTCCACTTCCAGCCATGCAAGGTGGAACTTGACGGCCATCCCGGCCGCGCTCCATTCATCTGTCAATCGAGTCATCGTCTCCGAGTCGTCGGACACGCGACGCCAGACACGGTACGGGTAGTCCTCGTACCTGTCCATCGCTGTCAAGGCATTTGCGAAGGACGTGGCCTTGCGCTCCCGACGGGCCAGGGCCTGATTGGCGAGGTAGCCGGTCACGGTTGCCATGGCGGCGATCGTGCCGCCCCATATCGCCGCCTGGATTGATGCGTCCATCTGTGCCCCCTGAGATCAGTCGATCACCTGATTCGAGGGTAGGTGGGGTGATCTCATTGGGAAAGAGACTCAAGGCGCGGCAACATTGATCGGGCCGCCCGGCTTGCGACTGCATGCCCTTGCCGCTGATGGCGATCATTCGGAGTAAGTCGTCGTTGTCCTGGCTCGGCCAGCATCGTGCGCCGCCATTACCGGTGGTCCTTGCCGGTCGACGCCACTTGGGAAGGTGTCACAGGACAGTGCCTAGACAAGCCTCCAGTGGTTGCGGGCATTATCGATGACATGAGCGCATTGGCTTACTTCGAGGTGGTCTGGAACCGGATCTGTACCTGCGCCGGTCAGGATTTCCGGCAGGTCCGGGGCCAAGTCTTTCAATACGCGGTCGTCAGAGAGGCGGTAGTTCCGACCACTACGAACCGTCAGCTGACCAAGGCCCAGTTCGCTAAGGCATTTGAGCGGTTTCCTGTGTCAGGACCGGCCGAGCTATCTGACCTTCAGGGACCCTCGTACCTCTACGCGCTCCTCACCGGCAGCCGGGTTCACTAGGGGCCCACAGCACAGGCGGCTCAAGGCAGCCGTTGTTGCGAATGTCCGCTTCTGCCGCGATCCGCGCGGCCAATACGCTCATGCCGCACTGAGGGAATGGTCGTGCCGACGACCTGATGGCGGCTCATCGCCGGCTTGCCGGAGACTCGTGGGTGGAGCCTCGCAGGATGCCCGTTGGAGTGGGCCCGTTGGAGTGGGAGGGACTCTCGTCGGGTTGAGGTTTCGATCCGCCGAATAGGAGGATGGGCGGATGGTGGATTCGAGGCTGGACGAGCTGGCCGCGGTCAGCCCTGAGTTGCGCTTGGTCCTGGACGAACTGCGGGGGATCGGGGCTGCGCGACTATGTCGGTCTGGACCCGCTCCTTGTGGCCGGGGTCCCGGCCGACCACCTGTCGGAGTTCCTCAGCCGCATGGCCCGTGAGGTCAGTGACCGCAACCTGTACGGTCTGGCCGTGGCCTTGCCAGCCTGCATTCACCGCCGCGGGGCGGGCGAGGAGGCGCTCGACCACATTCTGGCCAGCGGTCGTCTGAGCGCACGCCAGCGCGAGGACGTCGGTCAGCAACGGATCCGGCTGGCGGTCAGAGGCGACGGGCCCCTTGTGGACCGGCACCGTGCCTTAGCGGCTCTCGCCGTCGGGCACCCCCTCGATAGCTACCGCGATTTCCTGGTCCAGAACCTCCCGGACCTCGCCTTGACCGCGCCAGAGGATCTCGGGCTGGTCATCCTCGACCCGAGGACCTCGCCCCGGATCGTGGCGTTCGAGTGTCTCGAACAGCTCATCGAGCATGCACCGGATCCCCGCCCGTTCGTCGACCGCGGGTCTGAGTGGATCCGGGCCGGGGCGCTGGACCAGACGCCCGAGAACGAGCACACCTATGTGGGGATCTTCTACGATATTCTGGACGACAATTGGCACAAGCCCCGGTTCGAACCTCTGCGCCGCACCTTGTTTGTGCATCTGATCGACTTGATTCGGGCACCGCACGATCTGGCCAAGGCGTGGCACCACCTCAACGTCCTGGTGGATCTCCGTAACCGCCCCCGTCTCGGTGAAACCCTGTGCGACCTGGTTGCCGGTGCCGGCATCCTGGTCACGCCACACCAGCGGGCGGCGTTGCTCCCGCTCCTGCAGTTGCTGCGCCGTCCCGACGCGCGGGACACGCCTTGGTATCAGGAGCAGCGGGAGCGGATCCGGGCGACCGGACCACCCGGGCCGCAGCCGGAGGGTGACGCGTTCGGGCCGACGGAGGACCCGGCGAGCTATCTGGTCCCGCCGAGCCATCTGGTCCCCTCTCGTCCGCAACCCGCTGTGAGACGCTCTTTCCTGCGTTCGCTATTCCGCGGGTAATCCCGGCAAACCTGGCCTTGGTGTCCGGGCGAGAACCGTTCCGTTGCCTCGCTGGGGGCCAACACCGACCGGTCATACGCTTCTGCCGCGTAGCGTCCGCTATTGCCGCGAGTGGCGCGGCCATTCGCTGCTGCCGCGGGGTCGGTCCTGGGTCGGTCCGGCCTCATGCAGGATCGACCGTCTTCACCATGACGCAGTTCTTCAGCCCTTTGGGCCTGTCGTAGGTGAAGCCGAGCCGCTCGTAGAGTCGACGGGTGCCGTTGTAGAGGAACGACGACGACATCTTCTTGGCCTGGTTGGTCAGGTCGTGGGGATAGCTCTCGACCCGCCCGCCGCCGGCCTGCTCAATCAGGTCCAGCGCACCGGTAATCGCCAGTTCCGTCACGCCGTGTCGCCGATAGCGCTTGTCGACGAAGACGCAGGTGATTCGGTAGTCGGGGTCCGCGGTCTTGGTGGCGTCGTACTCCTTGCGGTGGTGGAGGGTGGGCAACTCGACCGGGGTGCCGTACTCGGCCCACGCGATGGCCTCGTCGCCGTCCATCACCAGTGCGGCGTGTGCCTTGCCCTGCTCGACGTAAGCCTTCTTCAGCGCTCGGTTGGCCTCGGCGCCCTGACCGCGTTCGGGGCCGTCAGGGTGGAACCAGATGCACCAGCAGCCGCCGAAGATGCCGTTGTGCCGCTGCACCAGCGCATCGAAGGCAGGCCAGGTCTCGGGGCTGAGAGGCGCGATGGTGTACGACGACTCGGTAGCCATGCGGCACCTTATCCGCGTTGGGCCCGCACGGACATCGGTCGTCGCTTGGCGTGCTGAGGTGATGCCGGCAACGGGAGTGTCCATTGCGCACCGCGGTGACAAGCCGTGCGTCGGTGCCGAAGTCGTTGACCAGGTGGCGGGCATGCAGTCCCGGGGCCAGCTTGCGCCAGTTCGTCAGGTTGGCTCAGGCGATCTGTTCGCCCTTCGGCATGTCCATAGACAGGGGACCCATTCTTGATTCAGCCCGCAGCGCCGGCGCAGCGAACAACCGGATCTGCCGCTCTGCGGCCCTTACGCTCATGCCGCTGTGACGATATTGCTGGTTCCGCCAAGCTGTCACTCCGCGTGGTCTTTCGGCCTGGCTCCTTGGCCACCGTTCAGCCGCTTCGTGCTGCCGATTCCCGCGTTTCGGGCGGTCTGTCAGCCCCAGAAGATGTTGATCGGATCGCGATCGATCTCCGCGAGGATGTCGTCGATGCTTCGTGACGGCTTGATCAGGTCGTAGGCATGGAAGCGCAGGTTGCGGTCCCGGCTGAAGAGCGTCCATGTCCCGTCGGCGGCGGTGTAGCGCAGGCGTGCGATCGGCAGGGTGGTCCACTCGGATCCGTCATCGCGCCACGGCGCTCGTCGTTCCACGATGGTCAGGTGCCGGGGTTCGACGTCGCACTCGACCCTTACCTGGTGCCGGGCACGCTCGGGAACCCGGGCGTCGCACCAGCGCCGGACTCGTGCGACGTCCAGGTCGGGCAGGGCCATCGCCTCAGCCTGCCAGTTGCCCGGCGTCGGTGTCAGCCGCCGTCCTGCGACCGGCCACCGGTCCGAACTGGCGCAAGCGGTTTCCAGGCGCCGTCAAGGTCGGCACTGATGGGTCAGGCAACATGTGGGCCTACCGCCTACGGGCACCGACAGGGGCGTCGCTCACGGGCGAGCCCGGCGGCGGCCTCGGTCGTCGGGGCCGGCGTGGGCAGCACGTGGCGGGCGGGTAGCGTCGGGTCATGGGGTCGGTGAGCGGGAGTCGACTGTCCGCGTTGATCGAACAGGCGACCGTGGATGCCTACAACGAGTCGGAACAGACCACGGGCTTCTTCACGATGCTCCAGGAGCACCTGACGGTCCCCTTCACGACGCAGGTGCTGGGCGTGGAGGTGACGGTCGAGCGGGTCGACCTGACCGATGACGAGCGGATCGTTGCCGTCTGCTCCGGGGCCGACACCGGCAGCGACTGCCGATCCTCGATCTGCCGTTGCCGGACCCGGCGCCGGAGGGTGCCGAGTGGATCGAGGCCTACCGCGCCTGGTTCACCGGGTCGCGGCCCTGATCGGAAGAGCGAACCGACTGCCACCGCAACTTCAGGTGTGGGCGGACGCGCGGCGCCGGTTCGGGCTGTCTCATGCGCACGTGGCGATGGCGCGAGAGCTCGGGCTGAACCCCCGCAAGTTCGGTCAGCTGGGCAACCATCGGCAGGAGCCGTGGAAGGCGCCGCTGCCGGTGTTCATCGAACAGCTCTACCTCAAGCGGTTCGGCCGCACCCAACCCGACGTAGTCGTCTCCGTGGAGGAGCGCCATCGGCAGGACCAGCAGCGCAAGGCCGCTCGACGTGCTGCACGAGCCGACCGCGCACCACAGCCTCCAGCCCCGGGCCCAGACGTGGCCCAGACGCACCCGGCGACATGACCCTGTGATCCGACCGGCACCAACGCGCGGACCAGCCGAGGGCAGCCAGGCATCGGTCAAGGCGACCGCCGTGCGATCGTCAAGGATATGCGGGTGATCGCCCGCTCATGCTTGAGATGATGACGCTTCGCCTGCCTCGGCTATTCATGAGGGTGCCGCACGGACTTGATCGAAAACGAGGAAAAGTGCCCCTGACCTGCGATAATAGGACTTGTCGAGAGCCCAGAACCGCAGGAAGAGGAGCACCTTTCCAGTGTCACAGCGTACGGGATGGGCCCGGGACCTGCGGGTGCGGGTCAGCGGTCGGGGTGTGGTCTCACACGTGGGGTCGGCGCTGCTGCGTCTGCTCGGCGACAAGGTCGGGCTGACCGCCGCCTTGTCGAAGGCGCTGAGGGTGCGCGGGTTCCACCCGGACATCGACCGGGGCCGGCTGCTGGCCGACCTGGCCGTGGCGGTCGCCGACGGCGCCACCGCGATCGACGATCTGAAGGCGCTGCGTGACCAGGGCGACCTGTTCGGGCCCGTCGCGTCCACGACCACGGCGTGGCGGTGCCTGGACCTATGCCGAGACCGCGACTATGCCGAGGGCGTCGTGGTGGCAGGGTCGGGCGGCTTGATCGGTCAGAGATCTTTCCGGATTCTCTTGGCGCAGGTCTCGGCATAGTTCCAAGCTCGGCGCA
>JBAPWU010000494.1:0-1550 GCA_049283855.1 Kineosporiaceae bacterium | reverse complement strand
GGCCCCGACGTGTTTGGATCTTTGGGTGGGGCCCGAGCCGCTGGTTGTTGACGTCAGCGAGGTGACGTCCTGGCGTGAGCGTGCCGAGCGGGCGGAGGCCCGGGTCGAGGAGCTGGCCGAGCAGGTCGCGGTGTTGTCGCGGATGCTGTTCGGCCGCTCGTCGGAGAAGGCCGGTGCTGGCGCTGATTGTGGCGACGCTGCGCAGGATGGCGACGAGCAGGTCGACGACGGTGACGGCGACGGCGAGCAGGATCGGCCGAAGCGGGGGCAGCGGCCGGGCAGTACCGGGCACGGCCGGCGGGACTACTCGCATCTGGACTCCCGGGAGGAGATCCATGATGTGCCGCCCGATCAGCGGGTCTGCCCGGACTGTGGCCGGGCGTTCGATGCGCTCGGGTCCGAAGGCAGCGAGCAGATCGACTGGCAGGTGCACCTGACCCGGATCGTGCACCGGCGGCTGCGCTACCGGCGGGCGTGCACCTGCCCGGGGCAGCGGACGGTGACCGCGCCGCCGGCACCCAACCCGATCCCCAAGGGCCGGTTCACCGCCGGGTTCCTGGCCCGGCTGCTCTACCAGAAGTTCGTGCTGGGCCTACCGGTGCACCGGATCGTGAAGGCGCTGGCCGCCGAGGGCCTGGTCGTGCCCGAGGGCACCCTGGCCGGGGCGCTGAAGGCGCTGGCCGGTCTGCTGGTCCCGGTGGAGACCGCGATCCGGGCCCGTAACGCCACCGCGACCCACGTGCATGCCGACGAGACCACCTGGCGGGTCTACGAACACCTCGAGGACAAGACCGGCCACAAGTGGTGGCTCTGGGTGTTTATCGCCGCCGATACGGTCGTCTTCCGGATGGACGCGACCCGCTCGAACTCGGTGCTGGACACCCACTTCGGGATCGGCGCCGCCGACCGCGAGGCCGGGGTGCTGCCCGACGGGCGCCGACTGGTGGTCTCCAGCGACTTCTATGTGGTCTACCAGTCCCTGGCCCGTCTGGAAGGGGTCGACGCCCTCTGGTGCTGGACCCACATCCGCCGGTACTTCATCCGGGCCGGGGACGCCCACGCCTACCTGGTCGCGTGGCGGGACGCCTGGGTCGCCCGGATCGCCGACCTGTACGTGGCGCACAAGGCGATGGCCGCCGCCGAACCCGGCAGCAGCCAGCACGCCACCGCGGTCACCGCGTTCGAGCAGGCCCTGGCCGTCATCGACACCGTCCGCCGGCAGCAGATGACCGGCCCCGCTCTACACCCCGCTGCCGCCAAGGTGCTGGCCACCCTGGACCGCGAATGGGACGGCCTGGCCCGCCACCGCGACTTCCCCGACCTCCCGCTCGACAACAACGTCAGCGAGCGGGCCCTGCGCACCCCCGTGGTCGGGCGGAAGAACTACTACGGCAGCCACGCCGAATGGTCCGCGCACCTGGCAGCCCGGGTCTGGACCATCACCGCCACCGCCGAACGCCACGGCCTCGAACCCCTGACCTACCTGACCGACTACCTCACCGCCTGCGCCGAAGCCGGCGGGAAACCCCTCCAAAGCGAGGACCTGGACC